>VGGM01000041.1 GCA_016868515.1 Bacteroidota bacterium
ATTACGCCCTTATACGCCAGTACGCCATTACGTCATTAAGTCATTACGCCATTACGTCATTAAGTCATTACGTCATTAAGTCATTACGCCATTACGTCATTAAGTCATTACGTCATTAAGTCATTACGCCATTACGTCATTTTTATTATCTTGCCCCCTGTTCTGTATAAAAATTAGGTATAATTAACAATAAATGAATTATGACAAAACTGGCGAAATACTTCTTCGCGGTAATGGCCATTCTGGTCATAACCGCAACCGTGGCAGATGCCTGCACCAACTTTATGATTACCAAAGGTGCATCGAAGGACGGGTCGACAATGGTTACATACTCGGCCGACTCACATGTTCTTTATGGTGAGCTCTACTTCTGGCCAGCAAAAAAGTGGCCTGCAGGATCAATGCTTGACGTTTACGAATGGGATACCGGTAAGTTCCTCGGCAAGATTGCACAGGCACCTCAGACCTACTCGGTAGTCGGCAATATGAATGAGCATCAGCTGGCGATTGGCGAAACCACTTTCGGCGGACGGCCGGAGCTGGGAAATACACAGGGCATTATAGACTATGGCAGCCTTATTTACATTACACTTCAAAGGGCGAAGAGTGCACGTGAGGCCATTGCCACTATTGTTAAGCTTACCGATGAGTACGGCTATTACAGCTCAGGTGAGTCATTTTCTATTGCTGACAAGGATGAAGTGTGGATAATGGAGCTCACCGGGAAGGGCGAGGGGAAAAAGGGTATCCTGTGGGTTGCACGCAGGGTTCCTGACGGATATATATCGGGACATGCCAATCATCCACGGATAACCACATTCCCGCTCTCCGACGGGAAAACATCGATCACTTCGAAGGAGATTGAAAAGATATTCGACCCTGCAGTTGAGAATGCATATGCTGCTGATGTAATTCAGGTGGCACGCGATATGGGTTGGTACTCGGGAGCGGACAGGGATTTCAGTTTCAGCGATACCTATGCCCCGCTCGATTTCGGTTCGGCACGCTTCTGCGAGGCAAGGGTATGGTCGGGGTTCAACAAGGTGAACAGCCAGATGGGCAAGTATCTCGACTATGCAATGGGTTATAACCTTACCGAAAGAATGCCTCTGTGGGTTAAGCCCGATCAGAAGCTCAGTGTAAGGGACGTAATGAACATGATGCGCGACTATTACCAGAATACCCCCATGGACATGACGAAAGACCTGGGTGCAGGTCCCTACGGCAGTACCGTACGCTGGAGGCCCATGCAGTATAAGGTTGACGGTGAGGATTATATCCAGGAACGGGCCATTTCAACACAGCAGACCGGATTTTCGTTTGTTTCACAGAGCCGCAGCTGGCTTCCCGACCCGATTGGGGGTATTCTATGGTTCGGTGTTGATGATACCTATTACACGGTATACACTCCAATGTATTGCGGAATGACCTCGGTTCCCTCATCATTTGCAGTTGGAAACGGCGATATGATGACATTCAGCGAGAGTGCCGCATTCTGGGTGTTCAACCAGGTAACCGACTTCGCCTACTCGCGCACACGGCTGGTGATTGGCGATCTGCAGGCGAAGCAGAACCAGCTTGAGGAGGGCTATATTTCAGAAGTAGCCGGGGTTGATGCCAAAGCTGCCGAACTCTATAAAAAGAATCCGAAAAACGCCGTTAAATACATCACCGGATACTCTGTAACCGCCGGTAACAGAACGGTTTCAGAGTGGAAGGAGTTTTACCGGTTTCTCTTCACCAAATATGTTGATGGCAATGTCAAGACTCCGGCCGTGGTGCCTGACGGTTATAACAGGGTTAACCCGAATTTAGTTCAGCCTGGATATGGTGAGGAATGGAACCGGAGGATCGTTAAAGACACCGGTGACAAGCTGAAAGTCAGGAAGTAACATACAATTATCAATAACCCTGTTTTTTTCGGGCTACTTGCAGGTAATAAAAAAAATATTTGTACATTTGCGACCGATTTCAGCAAGAGAAACAGTGACAAAATAATTATTTGAGCGATGAACTTAATGAGTGTTATAGAGAAGGAATTTGCTTCTGAGAACGAATTCCCGAAATTCAGGGCAGGTGACACGGTTACCGTACATTATAAAATAAAGGAAGGAAACAAGGAGCGTATACAGCAATACCGCGGTGTTGTTCTTCAGAGGTCGGGCAGCGCCCACACCGAGACCTTCACCGTCCGCAAAATGTCGGGTAACGTAGGTGTTGAAAGGATCTTTCCCATATCATCACCGTTCATCGACAAGATTGAGGTCAACAAGTACGGCAAGGTTCGCAGGGCAAGGATTTTCTACCTCCGCAACCTCACCGGCAAGAAGGCCAGGATTAAGGAAAGAATATTCTGATTAAAGAGATTGCCAAAAAGGGAGAGGGCCGCTCAGTTGTGAGGGGCCCTTTTGGTTACTGGTTGCTGGATACTGGTTTCGGGTTTACTCCCTTCGGTCGTGAGCTCGCCCTGCTGTCGCTGGTCTCGGTTCGGGTTGCGGGTTAGCTAAAGTTTTTTAAGCAGTTCGTCGCGTTTTGCGGCGGCTTCGTCGACAAGCTTCTGAGCCTGTACATCAGCCTCCTTTACCACCTGTCCTGCCTTCTTGTCGGCCTCCTTGCGAAGCAGATCGGCAGCCCTGGCTGCAGCAGTTTTTGCCAGGGCATTCTTGCCCTCGGCCTCCTTAATTAACCGCTGCGCCTGAATATCGGCTTCTGCCCTTATCTTCTCAGCAGCTTTGGCGGCTTCATCCCTAAGGGTCTGAGCCTTCTCTTCAGCCTCCTTCATTAGCTTTGCAGCCTGAGCCTCCACCTCTTCCCTGGCCTTGTCGGATACTTCTGTAACGACCTCTTTGACAGCTTCCTTCACTTCTGTAGTGGCCTGTTCCTTCAGTGCAGATACCGCAGATGAAGCACCGCTACCGCCGCCAAAATCGGGCGAAATCTCAGGTTTAAGGGCAGTTCCTCCAACCTTCAGGTTTACCTTTATCACTTCTGCAGGGGTATAAGCCAGCCCGAGCCTCGAAGCCTGTGATGCCATGTTATTGATAAGTTCGTTGGCAGCACTGCCCAGTTCGGCTCTGGGTATCTCAGTCTTTATGAAATAGTTGATTGTCTGATCAAACCCCTGGTCTCCAGAAATATTCATTTTTATATTGCCAAGTCTGGTGTCAAAGGGTGTAACATAAACTCTTCCCTCCTTAACCCTGAAACCTGCCCTGATATCCCTAAATGTATTAGTGTAATTCTCTCCCACCTTCAGCACCTCCCTTATCTTAGTGAAAGTTGGAGCGTCGACAAGCTGCAGCTGGCTGGAGGTAATTATTCCTTCGCCGTTAATACTGTTCAGCACAGGCATCATATCGCTGCCCAGCAGGCTTTCAAACTTCAGGTTGAGGTTAACCGCACCTTCAATGCCCTTTCCGGCCGGTGCCAGCTTCTGCACCGAGTTAAACGTCTCGAAGGCGCTCTTCACAAGCATATTGGTAACCGCCATATCGGCGCTCATAACCGGTTTCAGTGAATCGCGCGTATCGTAAACTGCAGTCATACCTATTTTGCCTCCGAGAATCTCCATCCCGGTGTCGTAAACCCTCAGCATACCGTCGCGAACCAACAGATTCCCCCTTATGCCTGTCGGTTTAATGGTACCGTAAACCAGTTTGTCAATGACAGCCGCGAAGGTAAAGTCGATATTCTCCGGCACCAGTATCAGCGCCAGCGCAGTTGTGTCCTCCTCAACTTCCTCTTCTGCCGGCATTGCGGCCATTATCTCATCAAGGTCAATCATGCGGGAACCAAGGGTAAGCGTGCCCTTCACGGTTCCGTCGGAAAAGAGGTATGGTAAATAGTTCGACAGCGATCCGGTAATGCTGAAATCGGAGTTCCTGCCGACAATTATACTGCACTCCTTTAGTTCGGCTGTTGCAGGATTGAAATCGAACAGCGCCCTGGCTATTGTAACCTCAGGCAAATCGGCCATTGCCACTTTGAATCCCGACAGGCCCATGGTTCCCTCAGCATGGAAATCCTGGTACTGCTCCTGCTCAATCATCGACATTTTGCCGGCCATACTCAGCGATGTTTCGAGGAAACCGTCGAGTGTCATATCCTCCAGCGGAACGGCGCTGGCAAGCGATGCGAAGTTGATTTTGCCACGTGCAGTACCCTTCACCTCAGGGTCGCTCATTGGTGTTCTGATGTTAGCCGTCATGTCGAACGGATTACCGGCGAGTTCGAAGTGAAATGCAGGCATGTCGACCACCGTTTTGTCCATATCGGTGCCGTTGAAATCAACATTCAGGTCCATATTTATCGCCGTAATCTTCTCGGGAAGATCGGGATAACTGATGACGCCATTTCTGATGTTGAGGCCCAGAACCGCGTTGGGATATGTACTGTCTGATTCGCTGTATGTACCTTTAACTGCACCGTTCAGTCCAAAGGTTCCGTCGGCCCTGAGTCCTTCGTAACCGGTCATATAAACCGCGGGAACCATTGAGAGCAGCGACTTGAAGCCGGTTCCCGGGGTTGAGAAGGTGATATCGGTGAAGATATCATCGCCGGGCATTGCCACCTCACCCGAGAAATTAAGGGTCAGATCATTGATGGTGAAGTAATTATCGCGGAAAGTAAATCTGAAGGCATTGAGGTCGGCGAAGAGCCCTATTTCCGAATCGACTGATGCCTCCCTGAGGTACCGTATTCCGTCATATACAACATCGACGGCGGAGATATCAAGGGCCATATTCAAATCGGTTTCCGATTCCGTCATATCGCCCGACAGGTTGAAATTGAGGTTGCCGAGGGTAGCCGACATCTTCATTTCCTCGTCAGTATACTGGATTATTCCGTTGTTTATAGCGAACCGGCGCAGTAACAGCCTCATTGAAGATTCACCCTGCTCCTCTCCTGCCGGTTCACCGGCCACCTGTTCAGCGGGCGACTCTTCCGATGGTTTCATAATATCCCAGTTGGCGGTTCCGTCAGCGAGAACAATTCCATTTATCACAGGACTGTCAACCAGTATTGACTTCACCTCATAACCACCGTCGCCAAAAACACTGGCAAGGTTGAACACCACGGAAAATGAACGGAATCCGGCGAGTGTATCCCCTTCAAACCTATCATTACCAATAACATAGACGCTATTAAGCGAGAATGAGAGATTGGGGAAGTTTTTAAAGAAGCCGAGCGAGTAGTTGCCTATCTCAACCCTGGCATTGACCATTGAGTTTATCTGGTTTACCACCACTTCTCGAATCTGCTTCTTAAAGATAACCGGCACGAGTATCATTGCGGAGATTATCAGGGCTATCAGAGCCAGTACAATCTTTGCGGTAAGTTTGAGGACCGTTTTCATATGTTGTTTATTTTGAATATTTTAGACTATCCATGTTACGTAATTAACATAACAGTTTAACGCTGATTAAAGATAGGACAATATTAACCAAATTAAAATTTATGCTATATTTGCACGCGGCATAAAAATGGACCCGTAGCTTAATTGGATAGAGCATCTGACTACGGATCAGAAGGTTGGGGATTCGAGTTCCTCCGGGTTCACGAGCAAATGTAAAGAATTGAATATCAAGTCAAAAGCGAGCAAAAACAAAAGCTCGCTTTTGCTTTTTACGAAGGTTTTGAATTAAAAATTGCGAAGCAATTTGTCATTGCAAAGCAATGACTTCAATTCTTTCATTTGCAGCTCTGAGAAGGAGGATCCGCCGCTGAAAGCGGCAGTTCCTCCGGGTTCACGGGCAAATGTAAAGAATTGAACATCAAGTCAAAAGCGAGCAAAAATATAAGCTCGCTTTTGCTTTTTACGAAGGTTTTGAGTTGAAAATTGCGAAGCAATTTGTCATTGCAAAGCAATGACTTCAATTCTTTCATTTGCAGCTCTGAGAAGGAGGATCCGCCGCTGAAAGCGGCAATTCCTACGAATCTTAATAATTTGATATACAGATAAACCAGAAAGGCTGCCGCTTTCGCAACAGCCTCACGGGTTTTAAGAATTGAAGACTGCTATTTCGTGGGAGCCACGTATGAGTAGTTCATAATATCGGCTGCTGAGAATCTGGGGTTAATGCTGTTTGTTCCCATGATGTCATAAATCATCCCGTTGGTGCCATAGAGGATAGATTTGGCATCATATCCGATAACCCTCAGGTAAGCTGAAAGGAATGCACTGGTCTGGCCGGTATAGCAATAAACGGCTACAGGCTTATCTACCGGGAGCGTTTTAAGATCGGCAGCCAGTTTCATCGACTCTTTCGGGGTGTATTGAACCGCACCGGGAATATGGCTGATATTATATTGTGCCAATGGCCAGTAATTAGCAATATAGTAGCCGGCAAGGTTACCGAATACAGTGGCGTTGGTCACTGAGGCAGCTGAAAAACCTTCAGCAAGTACTGCATTTACTCGGGCCTCGAGTATTTCTTGCCCTGTTGTTTTACCGGTTGAGAGGAGTGGAAGATTGCCGGCAGCAGGTTTTGCTGTAGCCGTGTTCACAAAATTTGCTGCCTGAGAGTTACCGGCGGCAATTGCGTTATTCCATCTCGAGGCAAAAACCTGGTTCCATGAACACATTCCGAACTTAAGCGACCATGCCTTGCTGTATCCCATCAGCCTGAGAAGCGATGTCGCCCAGCCTGATGTCTGACCAGTGTAACAAACCACGGCAACCTTCTGATAGTTGGCAAGGTTTACTCCCTGAATATGTGTCAGAATATTTGCCGGCTCAACGTTTACAGCATTCGTAATACGTCCAGCAGTAAAATCGGCGGCCGACCTGATATCAATAATGTAAACCTGGCTGGCTGCGTTAAGGGTCTGCAACTCTGTGGCAGCCATAACTGACGGAAGGTCGGTGCTTACATAATCCTTTCCAAGTGGCGAAAGGTCTGATTCGAGATACTCGATAAGAACCTCAGCTTCATTTATGGGATCCGGATCTTTGGTACAAGATGTTACTGTCAGTGCAATTACAAGCACCGCCAGAAATAAAAACTTCAGTTTTGACATAGTTTATGGTTTTAGTGATTACTTGGTTTCAGGCTAATTCAGCCAGCCTGCGGGCAGTATATTATCAACCGTAATTCCTCTTGTTGCGTTCTTTTCCCACTCCAGGAGATCGTCCTCGAACAGGTACAGCCCCTTGTTGATCAGAACACCGGCCTCATTCCTGATGTGGCAGCTTGATGCACATGATGCACCCTGGGGAACCGTTGTCCGTGATGTCCATTTGAGAATATTGTGTGGGGATGTGTAGTTATAAGTTGGCAGAGCATCAAAATCTGCATATTCCGGAACACCATGCTCCTTCCAGTTATCCGGAGCGCCAAGGGTTCTTCTCACCAGGGTGAACTTAAACCCGGGTTTCAGATCGGGCATCGGGTTGGCAGCAATCTTGAAACCAAGGTAGGACGGAACCCTTGCACCCTCACCACCAATATGGCAGCTCGCGCAATTATTGTAGTTCTGCGAGTGACACACCTGGCAGTTGAAGTCGTCATAGTGAACGGTATGATAGGTGTTCGACGATGCTGAATTGGTATGACAATCAGTACACCGGGGGAGTTCTGTATATGCGTACCTCTGCTCAACGGGCATTCCGTTACCGTGCATTTCGGCTCCGGTATGGCAGTCGGTACACTTATATCCCATTTTGGTAAGATGTACATCAGGCTGGGTTCCCGAGGCAACACCCATGTATGCATGTCCACCTCTTGATGTATGGCAGGAGACACATGTCTGAACCATATCGGGGGTTTTCGTGAATGCGTGACCTTTTGACAATCCCCCACCGGCAATAAGTGGTCGTACTGTATGGCATTCGCCACAGTTGGCATGGCATGTTGCGCAATTCTTATTATATCCATCCTGCTGGTGTTGTGGCAGCTGACTGAAATCGGCAGCACCGCTGAAACCGCTTCTGATGGCGACCTTTCGTTTCTGACCGGTACCATTATGGAGGCTGGTGGCAAAATCATCAACTATGTCGGTATGGCATGCCCGGCACTTATCCTGTGCATAGAGCGAAGGGCTGGCAATCCAGGTACCGCTGTGTGCAGTCTCTTTATCCTTTGAATTTCCGTCGCCGTTATGACATCCTGTACACCCCAGCTGGTAATGAGGTTCTGTTTTGAATGCTGCATATCCCTCGCCGCCAAGATACACCCTGTCATAAGGTTCATAATGAGGAGCCTCGCCTCCGCATCCGCCAACCGGGGGGTCAGTATCGGGGGTGTGAACAAGCTTAAGTTTGGCGTAGTCGGTATGGCAGCTCTCGCAACCCGACAGTCTTGGACCTTTCTGGGGATCCCACTGGTGGTACGAGCACCTGAAAAAAACCACCGCCATTACCAGAATAAGCAAATATATCCTTGGCTTCATGCTAATTCGTTTATAAAATATTACCTCCCACAAATTTTACTGTTAATAAATTAACAGAAAAGAATTACAGACAGTCATATACTCTATAATAACCTGATATTTGCAATACAATATAATGATTCAGATCAGTTTTTTCTCTATTTTTGCAGGAACCATTCACACAACAGTATATGATTGACGGGAACCAGGAACAGATGTCAAGCTGCACGATAAGCCACTTTCAGTGCAGGTGTTTTGAGAAACTGACTCCGGAGCAGCATGCTCTTGCCGACGCTCACTCTGTAATAGTAAAGTACAAAAAGAGGGAGAACATCTTCAAGCAGGGCGGACTGGCGTCAAATGTACTGTTCGTTGAAAAGGGGCTGGTAAAAATATATGTTGAGAAGGGCG
>VGGM01000042.1 GCA_016868515.1 Bacteroidota bacterium
GACTACAGCATCTTTGGCAATAATGGCGAGTACCTCTTTTCCATAGGGTTTCCCGGTATAAAGCAAAATTCCTATCTTATAATTCTTCCTGTTCTTTCGTGGGCGCTATTCCTGCTGATGCTGATCATTATTACCGACGACCTTCTCCTGATTGCGGCCAGACGGCGTGGGAGGATGTTCTCAATCTTACTGAAAACCACTCTGTATATTGCAGCCTATCTCCTCTTTCTATTCGATATCTACCCGGAAGTCTTCAGTAAAACCGCGCTGTTCCAGACAGCAGGGTTTTCACTTGGGAAACTAAGTCCGACAATGGGCCATCTTTTATTGGCGGGCATTCTTCTGTCCAGTCTTGCCAGAACCCTGTACCGACAATATAAGCCTTTGCGGCCTGAGCGAAGCCGGGCGGAAGGCGACTTTCTCAGTTTTACACTCGTATTGATTCCTGGTACGGTAATGTTTATTCTTTTTCACCAGGTACTCACAATAATGATTTCACACACAAATCTTGTTTTTGAAGGTTACCGGGTATCGCAGCTTAGCATTCATTCCGTTGCCGGTATTCTATCTCTCTTCTTCCTTATAACAGTACCCTGTTTCTATGTTTTAAGGGTAATTGAAACATTCAGATCGTTAACAATCCGGGCCTTTTTTTCCGGAGTGATGATTAACATTCTCATTTTAGTGCCTCTTGCTCTTTTCGGTCTGAGATCGGGAGTGGTTACCGGAGCCTTTTTCCTGTTGCTGGTAGTGGTCTTCAGATACCATGCAATACATCGGCTCGGCAAGTACACCCTTTCAGCAGCATTTTCAATAATATTCTCGTTATACCTTGCATGGCACATAACAATAATTTCATCAGCGAATGAATCTGACAGCCTTAGAGTGTCAGCAGTGACGCTTGCTACAATGCATGATCCGGTTGCCGAACATCTTCTTATCGGCATGTCGCCCGCTATCGGCATTGATCCTCAGCTTAAGGAGAGAATGATGTCGGAAAGTTTCAACAGCGATGATGCGGAATGGGTTTCCAGTCATCTTATCGACAAACACTTTACAGGCTACTGGACGAATTACAGTCTTTCGGTTGTTCTCTGCAATCATTCTTCACAGCTGCTGGTTGGCGACGGTAATGGTCTTCGGGAGGACTGTTTTGAATTCTTTGCAGAGAAGGCTGCCAGACAGGGACAGGTTGTCACGGGCACACCATTCTATTTCATGGAAAGCAATACAGGCAGACCTTCCTATCTGGGAATTTTCTATTTTGACCTGCCTGCGGGAAAGAGAAACGGACTTTTCATCGAGTTGTTCTCATACGTAAATGACTTCAGGGAGGGATACCCCGAACTTTTAACCGATGACAGGTACATGAGGCCTCAGAAGTTCAGGGGGTATTCAACGGCCAAGTATATTGACGGCTCACTTGTACTCAACACGGGCAGTTATTCATACCCGCTCCGCGATACCGGTCTTTCAGAACGAACAGAAGAGTATCATGCCATTCGCATGAGCGGATATGACCATTTTATTTACCGGCACGGGAAAGTCACAATCGTGCAGAGCCGGAAGACGATACCATTTATTAACAGGGTAATCACATTTGCCTACCTGTACATCTTCATACAGTTGATAACAGGTTTTTTCATCCTTGTTTTCAGCAGGGAACACAGGGGTTCCATCATAAGCCTTACCCTAAGGCAGAAACTGCAGGCAGCCTTTTCGGTTGTTATTCTCGTGACATTTGCGGGTGTGGCAGCCGGGGCTATCTGGCTCAGCATAATACAATACCGGGGCCGGCATTACGAAAACCTGAGGGAGAAAGCAAACTCTCTTTATATTGAATTGCAGCACAAGCTGGAAAATGAAGCAGCCCTTACAACCGGATGGACTGATGGCAAGTATATGTCTCTTAACGATCTGCTTGTTAAATTCTCAAATGTATTCTTTACCGATATAAACCTGTTTGATGCTTCGGGGAATCTCCTCGCCACCTCACGCCCCGAACTATTCCTCATGGATCTTACCAGCAGCAGAATGAACAGGTTTGCACTCGGAAACCTGTCGGCTTTCTCAGAAAGTGAGTATATAGCTACTGAACGGATCGGGGAATTTGAATACATGTCCATTTATGTCCCATTCCACAATGCCAGGAATGAGCTTCTTGCCTACCTGAATGTGCCCTATTTCGGTATGCAGGCTGCGCTGTCGGACGAAATAGCAAACCTGATTGTTGCCATAATCAATTTCAGTCTGCTTATGATTATTGCCACGATGAGTATTGCCGTATTTTTAAGTGACAGGCTTACCGCCCCGGTCAGAATGCTGGGTGAGGTTTTATCATCAGTCAGGCTGGGGAGAAAGAGCGAGAGACTTGTTTATAAGTCAGGTGACGAGATAGGCGAACTGGTAAGGCAATACAACAAGATGGTGGAGGAACTCGAGGAGAGTACCCTGAAGCTGGCAGCTTCAGAGAGGGAATATGCCTGGAGGGAGATGGCCAAGCAGATAGCTCATGAGATCAAGAATCCTCTCACACCAATGAAACTTAACGTACAACAGCTCGAAAAGGCATGGAGGGATGCAAGACCGGGGTTTGAAAAGAAGCTGGAGAGATTTACCCGGAACCAGATTGAGCATATCGACACATTATCATCGATTGCCACCGCCTTCTCGAATTTCGCCAGAATGCCGGGTTCAAATCCGGTTCATATTGACCTGCTTGATCAGATTAAATCGACTCTTGAACTATTTAAGAACAGCGGAAACATTCTCTTCAGAATCTCCTGTGTTCAGACAACCCGCATTATTGTAATGGCCGACAAGGAGCATCTTAACAGCATTTTTTCGAATATCATTAAGAATGCCATTCAGGCTATACCCGACGACAGGAATGGAATCATCAGGGTAGCAGTAAGTCTTGCCGGCGACAGGGTGGAAGTCAATATTTCCGATAACGGAACCGGTATACCCACTGAAGCAAGGGGAAAGATGTTTACACCCCATTTTACTACAAAGTCATCGGGCTCAGGACTGGGTCTGAGTATTGTAAAAAGGCTTGTTGAGGGGATAGGAGGTGAGATCTACTTTGAGTCGGAACCCGGGGAGGGAACGGCCTTTACCATTATCCTTCCTGTTCTCTATTCGGTGGAAAGGCCGGAGTAAATAACCCGGCAGCCCGGCATTGTTGCATTGAATGTAATTTTTAGCTATATTAGCACGTTCTAACAGATCATATTCTGAAGCTTGCCTGACCGTCTGAAAATACTGTCATTTATCCTTCTGCTGTCACTGTTTCAGTCGGGAAGGTTGTTATGTCAGACTTCTGTTTCAGGCACCGATTTTAACAATGTCAAAACCAGTGTTACAGGCATCGGAGCCAACTTTGTAAATGTTTCCGATATCACCGGATTTGGAGCTGGCGATACCGTTCTGGTTATACAGATGAAGGGAGCCAGAATACTTACTCCGGAGGATAACACCTACGGTCAGTATCAGACCAGAACAGGTTTCCCCGGACAGCATGAGTTCCTGATAATCCAGTCGGTAAATCCCGGGCAGCTTATTTTTACAGCCAACATGTTGAATTCCTACACGGTGGAGGGTGTTACCCAGGTAATAAAGGTGAGGTATTTCCAGTCGGCCAGGGTTACCGGAAAGCTTGAATCAGCGGAATGGGACCCGGTAACCGGAACCGGAGGCGTTCTGGCTATGATAGTTGGAGGTAACCTGACACTTGAGGCTGACATTGACATGAGCGGAAAGGGGTTCACCGGAGGTGCGGTATCAGAAGGCACGGGCGAGTGTGCAGGACTGGACGAAGCTCTCAGAAACAGGTTTTCATATGATGCCACATCGACATATTCGGGTTTCAAAGGAGAGGGAGTTGCCATTACCAATAACCTGCTGGTCCCGCTCTTCCCGGGATTCGCAAAGGGTAAGGGAGCCAGTTTCAGCGGTGGCGGAGGCGGTAATGGCAAATTCTCAGGTGGCGGCGGAGGTGGAGGATTTGGCGCCGGAGGCAACGGAGAAGAAGAATTTGCGGGTTGCATCATCGTTGATGCATATGGAAGAGGCGGACGAGGGTACACCGGAACACCCATAGAGAATGGCATATTCTCTGGCGGCGGCGGCGGTGCATCAACATACCTTGCGGGAGGAACAGCCTCTCCCGGCGGCAGGGGAGGCGGTATTATCATTATTGTTGCCGATACCATTCACGGTAACGGGCACTCCATTATTGCAAGCGGTGCCCAGCCGGTTGCGGTTGCCACCGGCAATGCCGGCGCCGGCGGTGGCGGTGGCGGTGGTACAATCTCACTTTCGGTAAAGGGGTACGGTTCAACCACGCTGAATATTACCAGTGCAGGAGGCAAAGGAGGCAATACCACCAATACCCGCGGTAGCGGTGGCGGTGGCGGCGGCGGACGGATATGGTCGAGCATACCATTTACAGGTTACCCGGTAACAAGAATAGTAATTGGCGGGAATCCGGGCGATATTAACTACCCGACAGGAAGCCCCTCGGGTTCAGCCGGGTCGATCGGCCGGGTTGATACAAACTATGCCGTTAAGCTGAACGGATTCCTTTTCAATTCTGTAAGATCGTCAGTAACCTACAGTTCAACCGATTCAATCTGTGAGACTTTAATACCTCCGAAACTGGCTGGTACCCAGCCAATAGGCGGAACTTTGCCCTATACTTTCCTTTGGCAGAAGAGCTACGATGGTACTGTCTGGAATGACCTTGCCAATACCGAAGGCCCCGGAATAAACTTCACTCCTTCGGTGGCAGAGACTGACACCCTCTACTTCCGCCGCGTTATTACCGACGACAGTTCGCCCACACAGATAGTCGATATCAGCAACACCATTAAAATAATTGTTCAGCCACTTATTGCCGACAACATTGTTGGTAAGGATACAACCATCTGCTTTAACCAGAACCCGCTTGAACTGAAGCACTATAACTCAGGTCCGGCGGGAGGCAACGGCACATATGCCTACCTGTGGCAGCAGAGCCCCGACAACACCATCTTCAGTCCCGCAATAAATGCGAATAACGGCTCATCCTACGATCCGCCGGCACTAACCGCGACTACCTACTACCAAAGGGTTATCACATCGGGCCGTTGTAAGGACACATCAAATCTGGTAACCATTACAGTTCTTCCTCTGGTTGCCGGCAACTCAATAGCAGCCGACCAGGTAATCTGTGAGGGTGATCTGTTTGCCGACCTGACAGGGTCCACGCCCACTGGCGGGGCAGGTGCCGGAACCTACACCTACCAGTGGATATCACGCAGTTCGTCAACCTCATGGATGCCAGCCTCGGGTACGAATAACGCGATTAACCATAATCCGGAGGAGGCTGACTTTCCGGCTACACTATTTTTCAGCCGCGTAGTATATTCGGGTCCCGATGATGTATGCCGCGACACCAGTGCATTCCGGACGCTTACCATGCATCCGCAGATAAGCGGAAACACCATATCGGGCAATCAGACCATATGCCAGGGCAGCCAGCCGGCTATTATTTCGGGCCCTGTTCCCTCAGGGGGTGACGGCAGTTACCTCTACACATGGCAGGACAGTTCAAAGCTGCAGTCATGGACAAGCATACCGGGGTTCATTAACTCCACCGAGGCGGGCTATCTGCCTCCACCCCTGAGCGACAGTACGGGTTACAGGCGGATAACCTTCTCGTCGGCCTGCTCAGACACCAGCAACGTAATAAGGGTTTATGTTCACAAGACGGTAACCAATTTCACTATTGCACTTATATCGGGAGGTGCAGATACCACCGTCTGCCTCGGGGCCACTCCCAACCTGCTCAGGGGGGAACCGGCAGCAGGCGGTACGGAAATACCGGGCGATTACGCCTATGAATGGTTTTATTCGACTGATAATATTACCTGGATACCTGTTCCTGCCGCAGGCACCGGAGCCGATTACCAGCCGGCGGCACTTACAGTTACTACCTGGTTCAGACGTACTGTTGTTTCTGGTGAATGCAGTGCTGTAAGCAATCCGGTTACGGTTAATGTTCTTCCCCTTATATCAAACAACGTGATGCCGGCCGATCATATGGTTTGCTTTAATACCGTACCACCCCTTCTTAATGCCACTACTCCGGCAGGCGGCAACGGATCCTACCTTTACCAGTGGGAGTTAAGTACCGATGGAGGCGGGTCATGGAACAATGCACCGGGGGCTTCCACCCCTGAGGATTATCAGCCGGCTGCCCTCACCGCACCTGTCTTGTTCCGCCGGGTTGTAACTTCCGGCCCCTCGGGCTGCTGCAATGACATAAGCCTGCCGGTATCAATCGGTATACATGCACTGCCTACGGGGAACATTACTGCTCTGCCCGACACAATCTGCAGGAAAGATGTTACAACCACAATGAACATCGACCTTACCGGTGCAGCCCCGTGGTCGGTTACCCTTAACGCCGGGGCCGGCACAGTGGCATTGCCACCGGTTGCTGCCTCACCCTATACAGCTACCCTTACACCTTCAGCAACCACTATTTATACACTGGCGACCATCACCGACAACAATGGTTGTGTTGCCACAGTTAAGACGGGAAGCTTTGAACTCACCTTTTATGAAGATCCGGTGGCCAGGACAAATCCTCAGACCTCAGACGAGGTTTGCGGACTGGTATACGATCTGGTGCCTGTCCCAAGCTTTGGAACCGGCACGTGGATGTATCCCGGCGTTCCGGTCACAACAACGGCCGATCTTGGATCAGGCAGACTAAGGGTTACAGTCGATTCGTACAGCACCTGGGGTTTCTGGTGGAAGGAACAGAACTGGAAGTGCGTCGATTCAGTACGACTCGATGTCAGGTTCTGGGAGATGCCAAACCCTGTTGCAGCCGGGCCCGATGCTACAACAGTACTCAACTTCGTGAAACTGGCTGCTGCACCGCCGTCACTATTCACAGCAGGTAACTGGAGCTACCCCGGCAATCCGGCCGATATGGTTTTTGACGATCCGGCCGATCCGGGTACCTGGGTGTCAGGTCTCAGACTGGGACAGAATGTTTTTACATGGACAGTGGAAAATGGCCGTTGTGTTGCCACCGATGATGTTCAGATAACCTATAACCCGGTACCCGAGGGTTTTTCTCCCGATGGTAACGGAATCAACGATCTGTTTGAGATCGCGGGAATGGAGGGAACAGAAAATGAACTGGTGATAATTAATATCTCGGGGCTTGAACTGGTGCGGTTCAGGAATTACAGCAGCATAACAGGCTACTGGGATGGCAAGGACCGTAACGGGAAGGATCTTCCCGACGGTACATACTACTATTTCCTGACAGTAACGAAACCCTATGCAAGCAGGATAGGGGGATACGTAATAATAAAGAGAAAGCTGAATGAGTAGGAGGGGAATGATAGCGGTTGCTTTTTCAGTGATCCTTCTGGGATTGTCGGGAGCTTCCTGGTCGCAGACCTATCCCGGTTTCAGCCAGTATCTTATAAACGGCATGGTAATCAATCCGGCCTACGCCGGTTCGCGCGGCACCATGAGTTCGCTCTTCTCAATGCGCAAGCAGTGGTCTCAGGTTACGGGAGCCCCTGTGTTCCAGACAGCTTCACTTCACGCTCCGATGAAGAATGACAGGGTGGCCCTTGGGTTCCTTTACAACCGTCAAACCTACGGGGTTACCGAATTGCAGAATATATATGGCGTATACGCCTATCATGTACGTATTGGAGAAGCCAGGCTGTCATTTGGCATTCAGGCTGGTGTTGATATAAATAATTCAGATTTTGCTGGGGTTAATACGGCAAATCCTAACGACCCTGCGTTCACCGAGGGTGTAGGTTACAGCGTGCTGCCAAACGTAGGGGCCGGTATTTACCTGTACAGCAACACAATGTTTATCGGAGCATCGGTTCCGGCCCTTCTAAGTTACCGTGAAACAGGGTCGCCGGCTGCCTTTACACCGTACCATTCGGTGGAAAACTATGATATGATCTTTCTTACGGGCGGGCTGGTTACATTCTCCGAACGGTTCAGGTTCAAGCCTTCGCTGCTGTTGAAGTACTCACTCACGAAGCCTGTCGAAATAGACATTAACGGTAACTTTATAATAGCTGATTTACTGTGGCTTGGGGCCTCTTACAGACTCTCGGAGGAGTCGCTGATTGGCATTATTGAGATGCAGGCCACTCAGCAGATAAAGATAGGATACTCTTACGACTACCAGCTTGGAAATCTGAGCAGCTTTTCGAAAGGTACCCATGAGGTGCTTCTGCGACTCGAATTCGGTTACAGGGTGAGCGCCGCAAGTCCAAGGTATTTCTGATATGGAAGGAATGAGATTAAATATTGCAGTTGTTTCTATTCTGACCCTGTTTGCAGTGCCGGTAAATGGTCAGAACAAGCCTGCATTTGAGGTTGAGAGGCTGGGCATCAGCTCTGCAGTGTTCAGTGATATTGCACCGGTCATCTACAAGGATGGCATCCTGTTTTGCTCAAACCGAAAAAGCAGCATTACAAAGGATAACCGGACCTGGGAAGGTAACCGCATCTACGACCTTTACTTCTCTGAGAAGACCGGTTCGGATAAATTCCGCAATCCTACCCGGTTTTCAAAGGCCCTGACATCCGACATCAATGAAGGGCCGGTATGCTTCTCGCCCGACGGCAATACGGT
>VGGM01000043.1 GCA_016868515.1 Bacteroidota bacterium
TGCAACAGTTTCATCAACATCTCCACGAACGACGGCTCCAGTCCGTTGGCCTTTCCATGGGCCATCCTCGTACGCAATATCTCCAGCCACCGCTCCATCTGGAGAACGGTAACGTTATTCCGGCACTTATACTCACCCATCCGGACAGAGACTCCCATTCTTGCGGCAATAAGCTCAACTATCTGATAATCGATAGAGTCGATCTGATGACGCAACTCTTCAAGCTGGTTAAGGAATCCCGGATCGTCGGTTGTGGGCTTTCTGACAATTAGTTTCTCCATCATAGCCGCAAAGCCGGCCGGGGTAAGCTGCTGCCCTGCATCACTCAGGGCAGCGGAAGGATTGATATGCACCTCCACCATTAATCCTCTCATATTCAGGTCGAAGGCCTTCTGTGCTACTTCGGGAACCAGGGCCGCATCGCCGGCTATATGGCTCGGGTCGCAGATTACAGGTATATCGGGAAACCGTCTCCGGAGTTCAATGGGTATCTCCCACTTCGGCATGTTTCTGTAAACTGTTCTTTCGAAGGGAGAGAAGCCCCTGTGAACAGCTGCCACCATTTTTACTCCGGCAGCCTGAATTCTTTCTATTGCTCCTGTCCACAGGTCAATATCGGGACTCAGGGGGTTCTTAACCAGTACGGGGATAGCGGTTCCGCTGAGGGCTGCAGCAATATCCTCTACAGAGAAAGGGTTTGATACGGTGCGGGCGCCAAGCCATACCATATCGGTAATATTATCCTTAACGACAGCCTCAACATGGAGCGGTGATGCCACCTCGGTGACTATTCCCAGCCCGGTTTCCGACTTTACCTTTGCCAGCCACTGCAGGGCCCTGGTTCCGGCACCGCTGAAGGACCCGGGGCGGGATCGTGGTTTCCATATACCGCTCCTGAAGAGGTGAACACGGCCTGTTGCAGCCAGGTCTTTTGCCGTAGCAACAACCTGGGCTTCGCTTTCCGCGCTACATGGGCCCGCAATGATGAGAGGGTCGCCGGTTCCTGCAAACCAGTCAGCAATAAATTCCCTGACTTCCATCACTCTGCCCCGGGGCGGTTTTTCTCATAGATCCTGAGAAAGTATTTCACAAGGAGCCAGCTTACCCAAATGAGGGCCGGCCAGAGCAAATAGGCTATTATTTGTTTAATGTACATCCTGATTGCGTTTGAATTCAATAGACATGATGTTCCGATTCCATTTCACCGGGGGTTATCTTCTTGTTGCTGATGGCTTTCCACGCATACCATATGTATGCTATCACAAACGGTATTCCAAATGAGATGTAGAACATTGTACGCAGTGTAAAATGGCTCGACGATGCATTGCGGATGGTGAGCGAGCTGTTCAGATCGGCCAGCGAGGGGTAGAATGAGGTGTTGTTGTAACCGGCCAGCATGAACAGCGCAAGCACCACCAGTATGGTACCTGAACCACTGTACCAGACAGGCTTGTGTGACTTAGTGAATACAGCGAGGTAAATTCCGGAAAGCACCAGCAGGGTCCCTGCCAGGAACAGTATCAGCACCGCCGGCATTTCGAAAAGATTCGAAGCATACTTGAACTTCTCTGTCGTAACAACTCCGGTCTGAGGGTCAACTGCGAATCCCTCCGATACCAGCAGGGTTATGACAAAGAAGAGGAATGCCACCAGGAACGGAATTGTATTTATAAGGACATTTTTCCTTGATCGGCTGCTCAGATCGTCATCGTCAACCGAGTTTATAATGTACTGCAGTCCGAGTATTCTGGCAAGGAATAGAACAGCAAAGCCCAGGGAAAGATTGCGTACAGATAGCAATGCCTCCAGTCCGTGCCAGGGTGTCTGCCATGTCACCTGGTTAAGGAAATTCAGCCTGAACTGCGATCCCGTGAAGAAGGTGGCCACGGCCACCCCTATGAGGAACGGGCCGACCGAACCATTGATGAGCAGGAAAATATCGAATGTCTTCTTTCCGTACACATTTGAAGGCTTCGATCTGAACTCATATGCGATAGCCTGAATAATAAAGCTGAAAAGAATAGCCATCCATACCCAGTATGCGCCCCCGAAGCTTGTTGCATAAAACAGGGGGAAGGCCGCAAAGAAGGCACCTCCGAAGGTTACCAGGGTAGTAAAGGTAAACTCCCATTTTCTGCCCAGGGCATTTACCAACATTGTTTTCTGCATTTCGTTGCGGGCAAGTGAGAATATGAAGGTCTGACCACCCTGCACAAACATCAGAAAAACCAGCAGACTGGCCAGTACTGATACCACCAGCCACCAGTACTCCTGAAGAAACGTATGCGATAATGCTAATGTCATATTATATCCTCCTGCCGGTTATTTGTTTTTAATCTGTCGGACCATGATAGAGACCTCGGCAATAAGAAGTGCCGTGAACAGCGTGGCAAAAAGCCAGAATGTTACCTGTACCGAACCAGCCGAAATGTGGCTTACGGCAACCGACACAGGCATAAGGTCCTGTATTATCCATGGCTGACGCCCCATTTCAGCCACCACCCAGCCCAGTTCGCTGGCAATATAGGGAAGAGGGATCGACCAGAGTGCGATACGTAAGAACCACCTCTGCCGTTCAAGCCTGCCGTTAATAACAAAATAAAGAGCCAGCACACAAAGAGCTATAAAGAAGAACCCCAGTATAACCATTATGTGGAAACTATAGAATGCTATTGGTACGTTTGGAACAATATCCTCGGGTGCGTTGAGAAATGCATACCCGAAGTACCTGAAGTAGTTTTCCTGAAAGTCGGCCTCATCAAACCTGGCGCGAAGAGATGCGGCGGTCTCAGTATTTCCGGCCTCCTTCGCAGCCTTGTATTCAAAGAGAACATCGCGGGCCAGCTTTCCCCGCTCAATCTTTTCGGCTGCCGGGAGTATTCCCATTTCAGCATTGCCGTTGATATAGTCCTTGATGCCGGGTACATATGAATCCCTGTCGCCATCGGTCATTACCGAAAGGAGGCCGGGAATTTCAATTCTCACTGCAAATTCCCTCACGTCGAGATCGCCGATGCTCTCGCCGCTCTTTTTCAGCACCCCGGCGGCTACCAGGCCGGCGTTGCCGGTGCCTTCATACAGCGCCTCGAATGCTGCAAACTTTACCGGCTGTACCTTTGCTATGGTTCTTGCCGATGTATCGCCTGTATAAACCAGAAACAGAGATGATAAAATTCCGAACACTGCCGCAACCACCACGCTCTTACGGGCAAACTCCAGGTCTCTCTTTTTAAGGAGGTACCATGAGCTGATGCCGATTACGAATATTGATGCCAGTACGAATCCCGATGTGATGGTATGGAGGAACTTATCGACAGCCACAGGGTTGAACAGGACCTCCCAGAAGCTCCGCATCTCATTGCGTGCCGTATCGGGATTGAATACCATTCCCACAGGGTTTTCCATCCATGAGTTTGCAACGAGAATCCACAGGGCTGAAAGGCTTGCCCCAAATGCAACAAGCCATGTGGAAACAAGATGAAACTTCTTACTCACCTTGTTCCAGCCAAAGAACATTACGGCGATGAAAGTTGATTCGAGGAAGAAGGCAAAGATACCCTCTATTGCCAGGGGGGCTCCGAAAATATCCCCTACGAACCATGAGTAGTTCGACCAGTTGGTTCCGAATTCAAACTCGAGGATTATTCCGGTTGATACCCCTATTGCGAAGTTAATACCGAAAAGTTTCATCCAGAACTTGGTAATCGACTTCCACTCTTCGTTCCCTGTCCTAACATAGATGGTCTCCATCATCGCAATTATAAAGGAGAGCCCCAGGGTTAGAGGAACGAAGAGCCAGTGGTAAATGGCAGTGAGGGCGAACTGGGCCCTCGACCAGTCAACAAGGTTGAGGTCAATGTTCTCAATCATTTATGTCGGGTTTTGTTGTTATTTGCTCAAGAACGTGGTTGCTCTTCTCCTCATCGGTTTTGAACCGCGAACCAAGGTAGTCGGGGAAAAATAAGAGCTTAAGAACTGCGAACATTATAAATAGCTTGACCAGGATTATGAGCCACATCTTCCTTCCCCACGGGGGCATGGTACGGAACCCGTCATAGTAGAACCTGAAGATGGAATTGATTCCGGAAAAGAGTGTTTTCATAATCGCTATACCTGGTCGAGTGACGAAGTAATCATTTTTACTGCCTTGAAGTTATTGAAAAATTCTTTTCCTATTACCCTTAAAACGGTATATGATGGTATTGCAAGTATCATACCTGCAACACCGGCAAAACTGCCGGCTGCAAGTATGACGATAAAGATCTCAAGAGGGTGGGCATTTACGCTGCTTGAAAAAATTACCGGCTGAAAAATCACATTATCAATAGTTTGCGTAATCACAATCACTATAACCATGTAAGTAACAAGCGGCAGTACAACACCGGTAAAACTGGCATCGAGATTGGAAGCCACACCCATGGTGATGCCGATTATCCCACCCAGCCAGGGCCCGACGTACGGAATTACATTCAGTGTACCGATAATGAGACCTATGGTAAGTGCCTGCTGAAACTTCAGCCCCACTATCGACATCCCCGTGGTAATGAGAAACATAATGCACGTACTCTGTATAATAATCCCTATGAAGTATCTCATGAGCAGCCTCTTTATTGACGAAAGAGCTCTCCTCGCACCCTCCTCATATTTTTCGGGAACCCATATCATTATCGATTCATAGAACAGCCGTTCATCCTTCAGAAAGAAAAATGTTATGAAGGTAATTGAGAAGATTGCCACCGCCATGTTGCCGAACACCGACATAACAGATGAGAGAAAATCCTGAATGAACCCGGCACTCAGTATCTCTGACACCTTGGTCATAACATAGTTCTGTACCGAGATCTCGTAAGCCAGATCGCTGTTGAAGAATGCAATAAGACTCTCCATCTGCCGCAACGGACTTTCAATCAGCTGCACAATCCGCTGGCTGTCTATTGAAGAAAACTGGTTAACCTGTTCACTCACCAGTGGCACGAAGATTACCAGCGAAAGAACAATCAGTGACCATATCATAATCACAGTTAATAATGCAATCACTGCCCGCGGTAAATGCCATCTCCTTATACGGATACGGCTCAGCGCGTCGACAATAGGACGGCCAACAAGTGACAACACTCCGGAAATAAGCACGTAAACTACTATATTCCTGAAGTACCAGAAGCCAAGAACCAGGAGTATAACCCCTGCAAAAATCAATATGCTTCGCCAGGAAAACTTCATAGGATCAGGTCAGATTTAGTTCCATCATTCTCCACAAATGTACAAAATGTCTCAGTATAAAAAGACAAACAGGAGGGCGTGCCATATTGACAGTCTGATTTAAAAATATTCTGCCATATTGGCGCATTGCTCTATTCGGTATGCAAATTGAATATACCCACTGGAAAAAACAAAACAATTAAAAACTAAAAATAAGGAGGACAAAGCTATGTTACCGATGATTACAAAAAGGAGTTTCAGACCGTTCTTCATGCCAGGCATTTTTGAAGACAATTTCTTTCCCACAGTTTCAGGCAGTACAAACATTACCAAGCCTGCCGTTAACATAAGGGAGGATGAGAAAAAGTACTCGCTCGAACTTGCTGTTCCGGGCATTGACAAGAAGGATCTCAAGATCGAAATCAATGAGGATATCCTTACCATCTCAATGGAGCAGAAGCAGGAAAATGAGGAGGAGACTTCAGGCTATAAGAGAAGGGAGTTCAGCTATGCGTCATTCTGCAGGAGCTTCTACCTTCCTGAAGACACCAACAGGGATAAGATTGAGGCTTCGTACAAGGACGGCGTACTTACTGTTGACCTTCACAAAACCGAGGAGAAGGCAAAGCTCAGTAAGGTGGTTAAGATTTCGTAACCTTAACCGGCAAAAGAACAGGACCGGCGGGGATATCAATCCCTGCCGGTTTCTTTATTATACATATTCAGTTCAGCTTAACAGTGGCCTGGTTCTGGTCATTGTTGTTTAGAGCACTCTTCAAGGAGTTTTTCCGAGAACCTCCTGCCATATTCAACAAGGGCTGTCTCCTTGTCGTTGTCAGGAGAGAATTTGAATGCTGCAGGGTCTTCTATAACCTTCAGCTTAAGCCCCCTGAGAACGTCGGAAATAATCTTCGGAGCTTCACCGCTCCAGCCGAACGATCCGAATGAGGCAGCCAGCTTGCCCTTGTCTCTAAGCGGATTAATAACAGAAAACAGCCTGTATACAGGCAGAAGGGTATTCTGGTTGATTGTTGGCGAGCCTACAAGAAGACCATCGGAGAGCACGAGTCTGGAGTCGATGTCGCCAATCTCAATATTCTCTATATCAAGAGTCTCTGCCTCAACCTCTCCCGACTCTTCTATGCCCGATGCTATCGACCGGGCCATCTGTCTGGTATATCCATAGGCCGAAACGTATGTAACAAGCACCCTCTTCTTCTGTCGACCGGTAGTATCGTTGATATACTCATATGAGTACTTCTCGGTGAGGTCGACAATTCTCTTCCAGTGAGAGCGCAGTATTGGTCCGTGGCCCGTACAGATCATCGCTATATCGAGAGGCCTTATTTTGTCAATGGCCTTAACCATGAACCGGCTGAAGGGCTTCAGTATGACATCGTAGTAATAGCGGAATGCATCGTGGTAGTCGCCCACCATATCGTCGAACATAGCGGGGTGACAGAAGTGTGCTCCGAAGGAGTCGCAGGTGAACAGCAGCCGGTCTTCCTCGAGCCAGGTATACATCGAGTCGGGCCAGTGAAGATTTGGCGCCGAAATAAACTTGAGGGTCTTGTTGCCAAGGTCGAGGGTGTCACCCTCTTTGGCCACGAGCGACCTGAAAGGTTTGCCAACTATATCGTTCAGGTACCTGATTGCATTGCCGCTACCCACAATGGTAGCCTGAGGGGCAAGATCGACCAGTTGCCTCAGAGCGCCCGAATGATCGGGTTCGGTGTGGTTCAGAACGATATATTCAATTTCTGACAGATCGCATACTCTTTTTATTTTATTGATATATGTTTCGCTGAATTTCTCCTTTGCCGTTTCGATAATGGTTTTCTTTTCGGCATTTATGAAATAGCTGTTATAGGTGGTGCCGAATTCTGTCTTCATTACGATATCGAATGTAACAATATCATAATCAAGTATTCCAATCCATTTTACATCGGGAGTAACATCAATAATAATATCTTCTTCTCTTTCCATCTAAATAGAATTTGGGAGGCAAATTTACCTTATCGGAATCAAAATAGCAACCAGAAATGCCCTACAGTGACCCTAACACTGTATTATTAGCCCTTACACTCTGTCCGACTTCTACCATGGGGATGAAGTCAACAGGCAGGAATATATCTACCCTGGACCCGAATTTAATGAATCCCAGTTCATCGCCCTGGGTAATCTTCTGCTGTGGTCGGGCGTATGTCACTATACGGCGCGCCAGAAAACCTGCTATCTGTCTTACCACAACAGTGGTTCCGGAATTGGTTTCAAGCACAATTGTACTTCTTTCATTCAGTTCCGATGATTTGGGATGCCACGCTACAAGGTATTTTCCCGGATGGTAGATAACCTCTTTTACCGTCCCGGAAACAGGATACCTGTTGCTGTGCATGTTGAGAGGCGACATGAATACCGATATCTGGAGGCAGGGCTCGTTAAGGTGCTCCTTCCCGGTGACTCTCTCCACAATTACTATCCTGCCATCGGCGGGTGAAATAACAGTACCGTCAAGCGGGGTTATTCTGAGGTCGGGCAACCTGAAGAAATATAGAAGAAAAGCAAATTTGACCACTGAAGCAACGGGTACAGCAATGCCGACCCACAACGGAGGTGAAAAGAATAGAAAGAGAACAAGGTTAACTGCTGCGAAAACCGCGAATGCAGCTGAAATTATAAAGTACCCCTCTTTATGAATCCTCATCTCCTTATTCTTTAATAATTAACCAAATACTGCAATGTAGAGGTAAACAAACGGGAATGAGATAACCACACTGTCGAACCTGTCAAGGAAACCTCCATGACCGGGCATTATCGATCCAGAATCTTTTACCCCAATACTGCGCTTCAGCATTGACTCTATGAGATCGCCATAGGTTCCTGTAACTGAAACAATTACCCCTAGTATCACCCAGTCACGGGCTTCAACAACTCCGAGCCAGCCTGAAATAATATATCCCATTGCCGCGGTCACTATCAATCCTCCGGCAAAACCTTCCCACGACTTTCTGGGACTGATTCGTTCCCACAGCCTGCGCCTTCCGAAAGTGATACCCACCAGGTAAGCTGCGGTGTCGTTCGTCCACAGCAGTATAAAGAATCCGATTATGATTCCCGGACTGAATGATATCATTTCCTGGTTTAAGATGGAACCAAGGCCTTCGCGGTAGAAAGCTGAAAAAGGTATCATTGAGAAGGGGATCACGGTGTAAAGGATCGAGAAATAGGTGTGGGCAAGTGAGTCAAACGGTTTTTCAACATTCCGGTACAGTTCAATCACCATTACCACCGAAAGCATCGGTATCAGTACCAGGAAAAACTGCCTGTCTAGCAGTCTGGCCGCCACCCCGGCCGATATGGTATAGGCTGTAATACCGGTAATTATACCTGTGATAACCTGAGGTCGTACACCCGTAATCC
>VGGM01000044.1 GCA_016868515.1 Bacteroidota bacterium
CGACAAGGCAATAGAGGGCATTACCAGTCAGTTTTCCCGTAATATATTTCCGGCCATGAAGGTGCGGTGGGATGCCTACCCGAATCATCTGGGCCACCTCGAATTCAACGGCTGCTACCGATGCCACAGCGGAAACCATAAGAGCAGTACCGGCAGGACTATATCGCGCGACTGCAACCTGTGCCATAACATTGTCGCACAGGGTGTTCCGGGCAATATGGAGACTACCGACATGTTCGGCTTTCTCGAATTCAGGCATCCTGTCGACATAGGAACTGCCTGGAAGGAGTTCAACTGTGTTGAATGCCATGCATATCTTTATTAGGTAAGGACTTTTGGCTGGTGCATCTGATGGAGAACGGGTTGCCGTACAAAGTTAAATAATGTGAAAATGTGAGCCTGCGCTGATCGGGGCAGTTCATTGTTGATTACATTTATGGTTTGTAAGAATATGAGATTAACCTAACCAGCCATCCAAAAAATGAAAACCATCAGAATCATCGCCGCCATACTGGCATTTATCTGTCTGGGCAACATAGCTGCCGCGCAGAATTCAACACTGAAGTTCATGCTTCCCGAAAGGATTATCGACGAGTTTATAGGCAGGGCCTCGGGCGAAACCGCCCTTAATCACATTATTGAGATGGGAGCCTATATTCATGACCGTCCGCTGTCGGAGTACAATGAGATGCTGTTTGAGTCGGCCTACGTTCTGGGCAAGCTTAAGGAGTATGGCATGGAGGGTGCCGGAGTTAGGAAATATCCGGGTGGAACCACGTGGGATGGTATAAGGGGCGATATGTGGGAGGTGAGTCCGGGCCGCTCGAAGATTGCCGACTTCCAGGATAACAACGCCATGCTTGCATCGGGTAGTCAGACATGCGACATCACCGCTGAGCTTGTATGGGTGGGCGAGGGGCGTGCCATCGATTTCGAGGGAGTTGACGTTGCCGGAAAGATCATTGTTACGTCGGGCAGCATCTCGGGTGCACACAGCACTGGTTCCTCGAGGGGAGCCCTGGGAACGGTTTCGTTCAATTCTCCCAGACCACTTGTGGCGCCACTGGCAATTCCGATTACAGGGATAGGCGGACGTGGCGGACAGACGGGGGGATCGGCAAAGTTCGGCTTCTTCCTGCCACCACGTGAAGGACACCTTCTTCGCGACAGGCTGACGAGAGGAGAGAAGATTACTGTTCGCGCGGTTGTTGAATCACAGACTGTACCTTACAATCTTGAGGTTCCGACATGCCATATCAGCGGTACCGATCCTGCGGCCGGTGAGATCATCTTCTCAGCCCACCTTTTCGAAGGGCTGGTGAAGCAGGGAGCAAACGACAACATCTCAGGCAGTGCCGCAATACTGGAAATTGCACGGATGCTGAAGACAATGATCGACCAGGGGGCTGTGCCAAAACCGAAGAGAACTATCAGGTTTATCTGGGTGCCCGAGTTCTCGGGAACCGGGCCGTGGGTTCGCGAAAACAACGAGCTCATGAAGAAAACACTTTGTAACATCAATCTCGATATGGTAGGCCTTTGGCTCGCGAAAAGCCAGTCATTCTTTTGCCTGCACCGTACAACCTACGGTAATCCACACTACATTAATGACGTGATGGAGCATTACTATAACCTTGTGGGACTGGGCAACCGGGCCGGACTGGCCGTTTCGGGCCGCGGAGGATTCATTAAGCGAATAGTGTCGCCAAGTGGTTCAGACGATCCTTTCTACTTCCGTATCGACGATAATTACGGCGCATCCGATCACGAGGTTTTTAATGACTGGGGTGTGGGGGTTCCGGGTATTATGATGATTACCTGGCCCGACTTCTATTATCACACATCGGAAGACCTTGCCAACAAGTGCGACGCTACACAATTGAAAAGGGTAGCCTTTATAGGAGCCGCAGCAGCCTATACCATTGCCAGTGCCGATGACGCTATGGCATCGAGGATTGCAGCCGATGTTGCAGCAAACGGAACCCAGAGAATCGGTAAACAGCTATACAGGGCTTCCGATGCACTCGACAGGGCCGATGCTGCTTCTCTGGCGACATCTTACCGTTTGGGAAGAACCTGGATTGAGGCCGCCGTTATCAACGAAAAGGCAACCATTGCCTCTACCGCCGAACTGGCCTCCGATAAGGCAGGGTTCACTATTTTCATAGCCGAGCAGAATTCTGCCATTGATGCAACCGGAAAAGCTGCCCTCGCTTCGTTCGAAAGCTATATGAAGAGGAGAGCTAAGGCAATAGGCATCCAGCCTGTTGTACTGGCCAAACCAACCCAGCTTGAGATTAAGGCTGCTTCAATGATTCCGGATGAGACCCCCCTTGTTAAGGAACAGAGCTACAGGGGATACAGCCAGGTGCTTTCAAAGGTCGATAACAGTGTACGCGAAAAGTATCCCGTTACAGGCAGGGTACTCAATACACACGAACTCAGCAGGCTCTGCAACGGTTTCAACTCGGCGCTTGATATCAAGAAGCTTCTCGATGCACAGATGGCCTCAGGCGAAACAAACCTGCAGGATATTATCAACTATATCGGGTTGCTCTCCGAAGCAGGCCTGGTAAAGATCAGTACCAGGAAGTAAGCACGACATCGGACACCGGTAGCCGGTAGCCGGTAGCCGGTAGCCGGAAGCCGGATTGAATTATTATTACTAATTTTGCGGCGGGAAAAAATCCGTTGCCATGGCAAATAATCTGATACTTGAAAAGCTGGAAGGTGTAAAGCGCCGCTTCAACGAGGTAGGCGAACTGCTTACCAGGGCCGACATAATGACCGACATGAAGAGGTATGTGAAGCTCAACAAGGAGTACAAGGAGCTTCAGCCTGTTATTGAGGCGTATGACAGGTACCGGCTGGCACTCGGTAATCTTAAGTCGGCAAAGGATATCCTTGCTGTCGAGAAGGACGATGAAATGCGTGAAATGGCAAAGGCAGAGATTGAGGAGTTGACAGGGAAGCTGCCGGAGATGGAGGAGGATATCAAGCTGCTTCTTCTGCCCTCAGACCCTGAGGATGACAAGAATGCGATTATGGAGATAAGAGCTGGTACCGGGGGTGATGAAGCAAGTATCTTCGCCGGAGATCTTTTCAGGATGTATACCAAATTTGCCGAACTGCAGGGCTGGAAACTGGATATCAACCACTTCTCAGAAGGTACCGCAGGCGGGTACAAGGAGATCGTTATAACTGTGTCGGGCAGCGGGGTGTACGGCATACTTAAATATGAATCGGGGGTTCACAGGGTGCAGAGGGTGCCGCAAACCGAAACACAGGGAAGGGTTCACACCTCGGCGGCAACAGTTGCCGTACTTCCCGAAGCCGATGAGTTTGACGTTGAAATAAGGAGCGAGGATATAAGGAAAGACACTTACTGTTCATCAGGTCCCGGCGGGCAATCGGTAAACACAACCTATTCAGCCATCAGGCTTACTCATGTCCCAACCGGCGTTGTGGTAACCTGCCAGGATGAGAAGTCACAGATAAAGAACCTCGAAAAGGCGATGAAGGAGCTTCGTACACGACTTTATAACCTCGAGTATCAGAAATACCTCGATGACATTTCGCGTAAACGCAAGACCATGGTCTCAACAGGCGACAGGTCGGCGAAGATCAGGACTTACAACTATCCGCAGGGCAGGATGACCGATCATCGTATCGGTCTTACCATGTATAACCTGCCCTCAGTGCTCGACGGCAACATTCTGGAGATAATTGACAAGCTTCAGATGGCCGAGAATGCTGAACGGCTTAAGGAAAGCACAATATAACAATCAATGACGGCACAAGAGATTTACGCCAATATCCTCATAAAGAGGTCGTTCCTTTGCGTCGGACTCGACACGGAGACTGATAAATTACCGGGGCATCTGCTCAGCGCCACCGACCCGGTTTTCGAGTTCAACAGGAGGATTATTGATGCCACTGCACCATATGCCGTGGCCTTCAAACCCAATGTGGCCTTCTACGAGTGTAACGGCACTGCCGGATGGGAGTCGCTTGCCCGCACAATACAGTATATTAAGGAACAATACCCCGACTGTTTTGTAATTGCCGATGCAAAGAGGGGTGACATTGGCAACACATCGAAGATGTATGCAAAAGCATTCCTTGGTAACCTCAACGCCGATGCGGTTACTGTAGCCCCGTATATGGGAGAAGATTCGGTTACTCCTTTCCTTTCATACGATGGGAAGTGGGTTATACTGCTTGCCCTCACATCGAACAGGGGAGCCGATGACTTTCAGTACTATACCGCAAACAATGAACGATTGTTCGAAAGGGTACTCAGAGTATCACAGAAATGGGGCAGCAGTAACAATTTAATGTATGTTGTAGGAGCCACCAGGGCAGAGATGCTTCGTGAAGTACGTGCCATAGTTCCCGATCACTTTCTGCTTGTTCCGGGGATAGGGGCACAGGGCGGCAGCCTGAAAGAGGTGGCTGAATATGGCATGAACAGTGGGTGCGGATTGCTCGTTAACTCATCGCGGGCTATAATCTTTGCCGACAGCAGCAGGGATTTCGACAAGATTGCCGCCGAAAAGGCCGTAGAGGTTCAGCAGGAGATGGCCACCTATCTGGGATAAGAATAAGGGCGTAATGGCGTAATGGGCGTATAAGGGCATAACAGCCGTCTGTTTTTTTTTGTTTATCCTGCCGTTGTTTCATATCTTTGGTATGCTGCATTTATACTAAAGGATATGAAAGAGGAATTTCTTCATTTCGTATGGAAGCACCGTCTCTATGATTCCGGTTCACTATGCGACAGCCAGGGGAACAGAATTGAGGTTATCTCACCCGGGGAGTACAACCGAGACTCAGGGCCTGATTTCTTCAATACCCGTATTAATATCGGAGGCACCTCATGGGCAGGTAATGCCGAAGTTCATGTCAATTCGTCAGACTGGTACAGGCACGGGCACCATCACGACAATGCATACAACAATGTCGTTGTTCATTTTGTGCTTAACAACGACCGCCCCGCAATAACTGCCGGCGGAACCGGCGTGCCTTCGGTTATACCCGTAATCAGTCCCGGTGTATATGAGAAGTACCTTTCTTTTACCGGCAATCCTCTTCTCATTGCATGTCAGGAGGAGATTCACAGGGTTGACAGGTATTTTCTGACTCACTGGCTTACCTCTCTGGCAATTGAACGGCTTCAGTCGAAGGCCGCAGCAATTAAGGACACACTTAAGGAGACCGGCAATGACTGGGAGGAGTCTCTTTACCGGTTGGCTGCCAGGTATTTCGGGGCGAGGGTTAATACCGACAATTTTGAGATGCTGGCCAAAAGCCTGCCGCTGAAACTGCTGAGGAAACATGCCGATAACAGGATGCAGACCGAGGCATTGTTATTTGGCATGGCGGGAATGCTTTCAGGTGAGTTGTTCAGGGAAGCGGTTAACGATGAGTACTTTCGTGACCTGACAAGGGAGTTCAGGGTTCTTCGTTCCAAGTATAACCTCGTTCCGATGCATGGCTGGTTATGGAAATTCCACAGGCTGAGGCCTGCCGGGTTCCCGACAATAAGACTATCACAACTTGCAGGTCTGGTTTGCAGGAGGCGAGGTCTCTTCTCAGCAATACTGGAGGCGTCCGGGGCGGAAGAAATAAGGGATCTTCTCGACAGCCCGGCATCTCCATACTGGCAGGAGCATTACACGTTTGGCACGAAATCGGGCAGGCGAACCGGTCATGCAGGACGTGATACCCTTGATGTCATAACTATTAATGTAATCGTCCCGATGCTGTTTGTTTACGGCGACAGTCGCGGCAACAGGAGGTACTGCGATATGGCAGTGAGCCTCCTTGAGGAATCAGGACCCGAAAAGAACCGAATTACTGCCGAGTGGAAGAAAATTGGCATAGAGGCAGGTCTGGCATCAGAGTCGCAGGCCCTGAACCATCTGCTGAATGAGTATTGCCGCCGCCGAAGGTGTCTTGAATGCCGCATTGGCCAGAAGCTTATCAGCCAGGGTCTGACACCCTCCAGTACGCACAACACTCTTCTCGAATCGCAGTTGACGGAATGATTTTTTGACCAAGCGCACGAATTGTTTGACAAACAGCCGCCAGGCATTGTTTCAGCGCGCAACCAGCGGCACAGTTTATTCGTCTGATATGAAGACGGGGCATAATGGCCGCCAAACATTTAAAAAAAAGCGGGATTGTTTGATATATTACATAAAAAAGTATTATTTTTGCGTTCCAAAATCGGAGACACATTTTACATTTGGACGAACAATATTTTTACAGGCAGAAACATGTATTTGACAACAGAAAAGAAGCAGGAGTTTTTCAAGTCATTCGGTACTTCGGAGGTTGACACTGGTACTGCAGAGGGTCAGATTGCGCTTTTTTCATACAGGATATCGCATCTTACCGAGCATCTGAAGAAGAACAGGAAGGATTTCAGCACACAGCGTGCACTGATCAAAATGGTAGGCAAGCGCAGGCGTTTGCTTGATTATCTGAAGGAGAAGGATATAGAGAGATATCGCCAGATAATAAAAGCCCTCAAGATACGTAAGTAGACAAAAAAAAAGGCAATTGGAGATTGCCTTTTTTCTTATTTTCACGAAGGTGAAGTTTTAATCATTTAACAGGTATCAATTATGTTCAACAAGAAATCAATAGAGATAGATCTTGGCGACGGCAGGGTCATTACGCTTGAAACAGGAAAGCTTGCCAGGCAGGCCGACGGTTCGGTGTTGCTGAGGATGGGAAAGACCATGCTACTGGCAACAGTGGTAGCGGCCAGGGAGGCAAAGGAAGATGTCGACTTTATGCCGCTATCGGTTGAATACAAGGAGAAATATGCATCGACCGGCCGTTTTCCGGGGGGCTTTCTTAAGAGAGAGGCCAGGCCATCCGATTATGAGATTCTTATTTCAAGGCTGGTTGACAGGGTTCTGAGACCACTGTTTCCTGATGATTTTCACGCAGAGACGTTTGTTACCATTAACCTGATATCGGCCGATAAGGATATTATACCCGATTCTCTCGCGGGCCTTGCTGCTTCTGCAGCCCTGGCAGTATCGGATATACCGTTCAACGGACCGATTTCAGAAGTAAGGGTGGCCCGTATTGGCGGGCAGTTTGTGATCAATCCTACTGCAACACAGCTTAAGGAGGCCGACATGGACCTGATGGTAGGTGCCACATACGACAATATTATGATGGTTGAGGGTGAGATGAAGGAGGTTTCGGAAGCCGATATGCTTGATGCCCTTAAAGTAGCCCATGATGCCATTAAGGTCCACTGTAAGGCGCAGGAAAAGTTCGCTGCGATGGTGGGTTCCTCCACCAAGCGCGAGTACTGCCACGAGGTGAACGACGAGGATCTCAGGAAGAAGGTTTGGGACGATACCTATAAAAAGTGCTATGCCGTTGCACGCACATGCACAGCCGACAAACTTAAACGCACACAGATGTTCGAGGATGTCCTGAATGAGTTCCTCGGGCAGTTTAATGATGAGAACCCTGTGAACGAGGTACTGGCAAAACGCTACTACCACGATGTGCATAAGGAGGCAGCCCGGAGGCTGGTACTGGACGAGCAGATAAGGCTCGACGGAAGGAAATCCAATGAGATCAGGCCGATTGAATGCGAAATTGATCCGCTTCCCGCAACACATGGTTCCTCCCTCTTTACCAGGGGCGAGACACAGTCACTTACCACTGTAACCCTGGGAACCAAGCTTGACGAGAAGATTATTGATGATGTTCTAAACAAGGGAACCGAGAAGTTCGTGCTTCATTACAATTTTCCCCCATTCAGCACCGGTGATGCCAAGCCCTACCGTGGTGTTGGCCGCCGTGAAATCGGGCACGGGAACCTTGCACACAGAGCCCTTAAGGTGATGATGCCGCCCGATGAAGAGAATCCATATGCGATAAGGGTTGTTTCTGACATCCTTGAATCGAACGGATCTTCATCAATGGCAACGGTATGTGCCGGCACTCTTGCTCTTATGGATGCGGGCATTCAGCTGCGCAAACCGGTTTCAGGCATCGCAATGGGTCTGATAAGCGATTCCAAGACAGGTAAATACGCTGTACTTTCAGACATTCTCGGCGATGAGGATCATCTCGGGGACATGGATTTCAAGGTTACCGGAACCCGTGACGGCATTACCGCAACCCAGATGGACATCAAAGTTGACGGTCTTTCATACGAGGTACTGGCAAAAGCACTCGATCAGGCCAGATCGGGAAGGCTGCATATACTCGGTATAATGGAAGGTGTTATTGACAAGCCTCGTCCCGAACTAAAGCCCCATGCCCCGAGAATAGAGATGCTCACAATTCCGAAGGAGATGATAGGTGCCCTTATTGGTCCGGGAGGAAAGGTAATACAGGAAATCCAGCGTACAACCGGCACTACCATTGTGGTGGAGGAGGTTAACGGATATGGAGATGTTAATATTTTCGGTGAGAACAAGGAAGCCATTACCGCAGCACTTGACTGGGTAAAGAAGATTGTCGCTGTGCCTGAGGTTGGGCAGGTTTACAAGGGAAAGGTAAAGACAATTGTTCAGTTTGGCGCCTTTATTGAGATA
>VGGM01000045.1 GCA_016868515.1 Bacteroidota bacterium
AATCACAAACAGAAATCCAAAACAAAACTCCTTGTTAGTCCATCGTAGAGTTGTAAAACCGTATTATTGTGATTAATTTTGGGTTTATGAATTAATCAGGCTAAAAAAGAGATTATGAAGAAGTTTATGACCGGCAGGCTACTTGCAGTTGTAACTGCTATCCTGTTTTTGAATACAACCCTCTCGGCCCAGATTCAGGGCGATTTCCTCAAAGGTGGAATTAATGATGGAATGAAGGTTATCGAAGCGTACATGGCGCCATGGGCCAAAGCTTTCGGAGCCGGATTCAGTGGCGGCTGGTACAATACTGCGAAACCTCACAAGCTGGGCGGCTTTGATATCACAGTCACCGTGAGTGCAGGACTTGTTCCTGAATCAGAAACCTCATTCGACCTTGCCTCGCTCGATTTCGAACAGTTGGTACTGGTCAATCCGTCGGGTTCCACCATCGCTCCGACAATTGCCGGGGCAGGGAATCCCGGGCCCTCACTGAGAAAGGTTGTCACCTCCGGTCCTTACCAGATAGAAGTGGCTAATTTCGAGACACCAAAGGGAACCGGAATTGGAATCTTTCCCGTTCCGATGGCACAGGTGGGAATAGGACTGCCCATGGGAACCGAGCTTAAAGGCCGCTTCATACCCAGGCTCAATATTGCCGACGGAGACATATTCATGTGGGGAGTCGGGCTCAAACACAGTATTATGCAATATATACCGGGCAACAAGCTGCTTCCGGTCGATGTTTCCCTTTTCGGTGGTTTCACCAAACTATCCGGATACATGCCCATAAATGTACAGCCCGATTCATATGACAACTACGTAACTTATAACTTCACCAGCTTCGCAGATCAGAATGTTGCGGCATCAATTACAGGTTGGAACGCGAGTGTAATTGCATCACTGAACGTGCCGGTGCTCACTCTGTACGGAGGTCTGGGTTATGCAAGCAGCAGGACTGTTATTGACATAACCGGCAATATTCCGCTTCCCGAGGCTGATCCGCTTATTTCAACTACCGGACCTGTATTCAAGGATTCCGGTGTCATCTCGGAAATCAGCGGAATTGACATTCAGGATTTTTCCGGCCTGCGTGCAAATATCGGCTTAAGGGTCAAATTTGCAATTTTTACCATTCATGCCGATTACACCAGGTCACAGTACAATGTCTATACCGGCGGCTTTGGTATTAGTTTCAGGTAATGGCGTAATGGCGTAATGACGCAGGGAGAGAACGATTTAATTTGAGCCGGCAGGGTTGTTTCCAGGCCGGCTCTTCTGTTTCGCCATTTTGCCGGTCAGAATCCGTTGAGTTCCATCGTAACAGTTGGTATAAGCAGCACAGCTCCGAGAATGATCAGAATAATTATGAGCGGTGTTACCCACTTTACCCATTTTTCATAAGGAATTCTTGCAACGCCCAGAACACCGATCAGCACCCCTGATGTTGGTGTTATAAGATTGGTGAATCCGTCGCCGAACTGGAACGCCATCACCGTGGCCTGTCTTGAAACTCCTATAAGATCGCTGAAGGGGGCCATGATGGGCATTGTAAGAGCCGCTTTGGCTGAGCCGGAAGGGATAATAATGTTTATGCCCGTCTGTATTGCATACATTACCTGTACTGATGCTATATCACCCATATCCTTCATAGAGGTAGCTGCCGCATGTAAAATGGTATTCACCACCCTGCCATCTTCCAGAATCACAATAATCCCCCCTGCCAGACCTACTACCAGGGCTGCAGGCATAATATCGGCGGCACCATCGATAAACAGTCGGGTTATCCTGTTGGGCCCATTGCCGAATGCCATTCCTGCCAGTATTCCCATTGCGAAAAAGAGTGCTGCAATCTCCATGATATACCATTCATAGCCCATAACCCCGATTATAAGAATCAAAATAGTAAACATCAGCAGGTTGAGAATGAAAAGTTGTACTGAACTACGTATTGTCAGCAGACCGGTAAGCAGGAAGAGCACCGACGCGGCCGGCAGCAGGGGTAGTGTAATGGCGGAACCGGAACCGGCATCCGGGTCACCAAACCTGAGCGTTGATGCGGGATTAATGACCGAGAAGATAACCATGGCCGCAAGAACAGAACCAAATACCAGCCAGGAGCCAATTCCTGCCTTTTTTGCAATATCGGTAACACCTTCCGTTGACCTGCTGCGCCAGTAATCATCCTCAATGAAAACAGGTGACCTCTCCGGATCCCTTCTTACCCCGGCTGCGTACCGGAGAATATATCCGATACCCGCGATGTTAATTATCAGCCAGCAGAATAGCCTGTACTCCAGTCCGCTGAATAAGGGCAGTCCGGCCAAACCCTGAGCTATACCGATGGTAAAGGGGTTGAGAATTGCACCTGCGAATCCGAGTGCCGCAGCCACAAAACTGATTCCAACCCCGGTAATTGAATCATATCCCATTGAAATGGCAAGAGGGACAAGTATAATAATGAAGGCAATAGTCTCTTCACTCATCCCGAATATGGCCCCGAAAACACTGAACAGCAGCATTATCAGAGTCAGAATTATATTATGCACGCCTAAAAACCGAAGCACTCTTAACTTCTCAAGTCTGCGCGAGAGCTTAAGAAATGAGAATATTCCGCTGTCAATTGCTTTCGTGTCATTCATTATCCAGAATGCACCACCTATCATAAGAATGAAAACTATTATGCCGCTTTGCCTGACGAATCCCTTATACAAAGCAGCAAAAACATGCCATGTCTGGGGTATATTGTCTACCTGCCTGTACTCAGGGGCGGCGGAAAGCGACACTCCGTCACCTGAAGCTGTTGCATATTCACCACCCGGAAGTACCCAGGTAAGCACCGCCGATATCAAAATAATCGTGAAAATTATTACATAGGTATGGGGAAATTTCCTCTTTTTCATGCTTCCGTGTTTTGGTGCCTAAAATACTAATTTTGGCCAATAATACGTATTTTAGCGCTGATCCAGTTTCTGACCATGAGTATTCCCTCCCGCAACATAAACAGCAGTTACAGGGCTCTTCTAAGGGCTTCTGAGGGTTTTTTACGTGAGGGAGACATGGCCCGTATCCGTAAAGCTCTCAATATTACTGTCAAATCCTGCGGGGAAAGAGAGGCCATCACAGGTGAAAGCTGCATTGTCCATTCCCTTTCGGTGGCCAGAATTGTGGCGGGAGAGATGAACCTTGGAACCTCATCGGTAATTGTATCGCTGCTTGCCGGAACTCTCTCTGGCGTCGTACCTGAAGCAAAACAGTCGTTTGAGGAATTTGGGAAGCAGGTAACAGGACTGCTGGAAGGACTGAGGAAGATCAATAACATCGAAACACACCAGTCGGCCAGGCAGTCAGAAGATTTCAGGAGGCTGATACTGAGTCTTGCCGATGATGTCCGCGTTATTGCCATAAAGCTTGCTTCCAGGCTCGATGAGATGAGACATCTCGAAGGGGTTTCGGAAGAAAAAAGGCTTTCGCTTGCCTCCGAAACCTATTTTCTGTATGCACCTCTTGCCTACAGGCTTGGTTTCTATAACATCAAGTCGGAGATGGAAGATCTGGCAATGAAGTATCTCGAACCCGGGAGCTATAACCTTATAGAATGCCGGCTTAGGCAGACAACTTCATCGAGAAACCGGCTTATCAGGGAGTTCACAGCTCCTGTCAGGGCAAAGCTCGACCATCTCGGAATAGTCTATTCGATGAAGAGCCGGACAAAGACGGTTCACTCAATATGGCAGAAGATGAAGAAGCAGGGAGTGGAGTTTGAAGAGATCTATGACATCTTTGCCGTAAGAATCATTATAGAAGCCACACCGGAACGTGAGAAGGCTCTCTGCTGGCAGGTATATTCGGTGGTAACCGATATCTGGCAGCCCAACCCCAGCAGAATGCGCGACTGGTTATCGGTTCCGAAGTCAAGCGGGTATGAATCGCTGCATACAACTGTTATTGGTCCCCGCGGAAAATGGGTAGAGGTTCAGATCCGGTCGGCAAGGATGGACGAGGTGGCAGAGAAGGGGCTTGCTGCACACTATATGTACAAGGGTCTGAAAGGGGAGAAGGGCGGACTCGGAAGGTGGCTTGCAAAGATGCGTAACCTGCTCGAAACATCGGCAACCGAGGACGAAGGATTTCTTAGTCAGACAAGGTCGGGCCTCTATTCCGATGAAGTCTTTGTATTTACTCCGAAGGGTGAACTCAGGCGGCTTCCAACCGGATCGACTGTACTGGATTTTGCGTTTGACATTCATACTGAGGTCGGTGCCAGGTGTGTAGGGGCAAAGGTCAACGGTAAAAACGTCACTTTCAGGCATGTCCTCAATAGCGGCGACCATGTGTCGGTTCTCACCTCGAAAAACCAGAAACCAAAAGGCGACTGGCTAACATTTATCGTCACCGGTAAAGCCCGTACACGAATTAAGCAGGCTCTGAATGAAGACAGGGTGTCGGCTGCTGCAGAGGGCAGGGAGATCCTCGAAAGGAGACTGAAGAACTGGAAGATAGGTTTTTCAGACTCACTGGTGAACAGGCTGCTGACGGTATACAACTGCCGGACTGCGCAGGAACTTTATGTGAGAATCAGCACGGAAGATATTGATCTTCTTGAACTTAAGGAGCATATTCTGGCCGTAGACGAAAATGAACAGAAGCAACTGCCGGAAAAGGCTGTTGCAACGGAGAGGAAGGGAATTGCGTCCAGAGAGATTACATACAGTGATTATCTGGTAATTGACGACACGATTGAGGGAATTGACTACAGGCTGTCAAAGTGCTGCAATCCCGTGTATGGCGATCCGGTGTTCGGGTTTGTGACTATCTCGGAGGGGATTAAGATACATCGTACAGCATGCCCCAACGCGGAATTCATGATTGCGCGATATCCCTACAGGGTTGTTCCGGCGAAGTGGACAGAGTCGAAGCAAAGCCCTTCATTTGTAACCAGTATTAAAGCCTCAGGAGTTGAGGATATTGGAATAGTATCAAAGATAACTGACATTCTCTCTAAACATAACATTACGGTAAGGGGTTTCAGCTACAGCATGAACGATGGATTATTTGAAGGAGTTATAAAGCTAACTGTTCCCAATATCAATATACTTAACGGAATAATAAGACAGATTCACGCTGTAAAGGGAATTTCAAGGGCTGTAAGATCTGATTAATAACCCTGATAACCGGTTTCTTATGATGAAGAACCTGATATTTGTATCACTTGCGCCTGTATTCATTATAGCGCTCTATATTTACATAAGGGACAAGTATGAAAAGGAACCTGCGGGTAGATTACTGCTGGCGCTTCTGGCGGGAATACTCATTGTGCCTGCCATAATGGTAACCGAAACTTACCTGATCAGACTTGGGGAAGATATTAAGGGATTGCTGCAGCATCTTTATATTGGCTTTATAGTGGCTTCGCTGTCGGAGGAGGGTTTCAAATACCTGGCTTTTTTCCTGTTCATATGGCGTTCGTCCCATTTCAATGAGAAGTTTGACGGAATAGTTTATGCCGTATTCATTTCCCTTGGTTTTGCGGCTGTAGAGAATCTGCTTTATGTTTACAGGGGCGGAGGGTATCAGGTAGGGTTGATGAGAGCATTCACAGCGGTTCCGGCGCATGCCCTTTTTGGGGTTTCCATGGGATTTCACTTCGGGTTGGCAAAGTTTTACCCGGCAAACAGGATCAGAAATCTCGTGCTTGCCTTTCTGATCCCGTTTCTGTGGCACGGGTTTTACGATTTCTTCCTTATGGCCGGAACACCCTACCTGGTTCTGCTCTTTGTCATTATGCTTGTCTGGTTATGGATATACGGCTTCAACAGGATGAAGGTGCTCTCCGACCGCTCAGTTTACCGTATGACCGGTTTGGGCAAGAGGTCTGAAACTAATACCTCGGGTCGGGTCTGACAGGCAGTCGTGCCAGTTTCTCCACCTCGAGTGAGGGAAAACCGAACTCCACGGTTACCTTTCCGGAAAGAAGATATGTACCGCTTCCCCTGAAAGGATAGTCTTTCAGCGAGGATGGAAAGTGGGTGGTATCGAAGAAGTTGCCGGCGGGATCGATAAAGCAGCCGAAATTCATCCATTCATTTTTCGCCGTTTTGATATACTTCACCGTAGCAAGGTGTCCGACCATTTTTATCCTCTTGCCCTCACAGTCTGTCATTTGCGACGCGTTAATTTCGCCCCTGAACGAGGTTACCAGCATGTCGAACCAGTCCATCGAAACCGGAAACCCGAGCAATTCAACCTCGTCGTAGGCATCCTCAATCTTCCCGGTAAGAAGGTCGGGAAGTCTGTACTTCCTGATCTCCGGCGAGAACAGTGTAGGCACGGGTATATGGTTTCTGCCGTTAACCATCATATGGGCTTCCCACAGGAGTACGGCCTTTGTTTTACCGGTGAACCGGAAAGCACCAACGCGAATCAGAAGCAGAACCTGTTCAAGAGTTGCACCGCATCTCTCAATGAAATCGTTAAGTCCGGTAAACTCACCTCCGGCTGTCCTTATGGTCTCAATTGAAGAAGCGATACGGTTTTCCAGATTGCTTATATGAATGAATCCCAGATATATATTGTTGCCATATAAAGTTGTGGTATATGTGCTTTTGTTCACGCACGGCCTGTGTATTATTCCCCCCTGGCGCCGTGCCTCATGAACATAAACCCAGGTACGGTAGAAGCCTCCGAAGTTATTGATGACCGCCACCATGAATTCGAGAGGGTAATGGGCTTTCAGGTAGAGGCTCTGGAAGCTCTCAACGGCGTATGATGCAGAGTGGGCTTTTGAGAAAGAGTATCCGGCAAAAGACTCTATCTGCCTCCATACTTCACGGGTTATCTCCTCGGGGTATCCGCGTTCGCGGCAGTTTGAGAAGAACCGGTCGACTATCTTCTGCATTTCGGCGCGTGAGCGGAATTTGCCGCTCATGGCCCTGCGCAGCGTATCGGCATCGGAAAGGTCGAGCCCGGCGAAATGGTGACATATCTTAAGCACATCCTCCTGGTAAACCATTACGCCGAAAGTTTCGCTCAGCTGTTCCTTCATAACGGGATGGATGTAGGAAAAACCGCCGGGGTTATGGAAACGCCTGATGTATTCCCTCATCATTCCCGAACGTGCCACACCTGGCCTGATAATAGAGCTTGCTGCCACGAGTGTAATATAATCGGAGCATTCCAGCTTGCTCAGCAGTCCGCGCATTGAGGGGCTCTCAATATAGAAACAGCCTTTGGTCTCACCCTTTTTAAGGTATTCTATCACCTTCGGGTCGGTCTTGAATTTCTGTATTGCGTGAACATCGACATCTTCCTTCCGGTTGCGGGCAACGATTGAGGCAGCCTCGCTTATATGTCCTATTCCTCTCTGGCTCAGTATATCAAGTTTTTCGTAGCATAATTCTTCGGCGGTATACATATCCCACTGTGTTACCGGAAATCCTTTCGGCGGCAGGTCGAGAGCAGTATAGCAGGTTATTGGCTCTTCCGAGACCAGGATTCCTCCGGCATGGATGCTTCGCATGTTGGGAAAATCGGCTATAGCGGCTCCTATTGTCAATATCCGGCCGGTTATCTCGTTGCGGTTCATGTCGGCCGACGGGTTGTCGGCCAGGGCATCGATCTCCTCCTTTGGCAGACCGTAAACCTTGCCCAGTTCCCTTACTATCGACTTTCCCCTGAAGGTGCTGATGGTACCGATAAGTGCGGTATGGCTGCGGCCGTACCGTTTAAAAATATAGTCGGTGACCTCATCGCGTTCCTTCCATGAATAATCGATATCGAAGTCGGGTGGTGAGGTTCGGGCAGGATTAATAAACCTTTCGAAGTAAAGGTTGAGGTCTATTGGGTCAACATTTGTGATTTTCAGGCAGTAAGCAACTATTGAATTGGCCCCGCTGCCCCTTCCGACATGATAGAACCCCCTCGACATTGAGTACCTGATAATGTCCCATGTTATCAGGAAGTATGATGAGAATCCGAGCCTGTCGATGATTTCGAGTTCATGCTTCACACGCCTGGCGGCTTCGCTGTTGTTGCGGCCATACCGGTATACCATTCCGTCCCAGGCCAGTTTTTCTAGCAGCAGCCTGTCGTCGGTGCGGCTGGCTGAATAGACCTGCTTGTTTTTAGGCTTTTCGAAGTCGAAATCAATTGAACAGTCGCCGAGCAGTCTGAGAGTGCTTTCAACCATCGACGGGTAGCGTGAGAAGCGCTCGCCGATGTATTCAGGCGGCATGAAGTATTCGTTTACGTCGCAACGGGCGTCATTGCCGAGCCTGCTCAGGAGGATGTTGTTATCGACGGCCCGCAGGCAGAGGTGGGTATCGATCTCTTCAGCCGAGGCAAGGGTTACCGGATGGAGCACCACCATTGAAGAGAGCGGCATGCTCTTTTCGAACGAGAGGAGACTTCCAACCTCGCTAATACGAATCCCAATACGTTCATTATCATATAGAATACGATCGGGATATAAAGTCAGACTGTAGATAACATAGCACTGCCGGAAGCGGGGTGCGGGGAAGGGGAGAGCTTCGCCCGAGATATTGTGACGTGAGAGGAATTC
>VGGM01000046.1 GCA_016868515.1 Bacteroidota bacterium
AATTCGGTGAGAAACTGCCTCATGGCGCCGAAAAACAGGTTATCATCACCTATTTCACGCCTGAGCATGTGAAGCAGGGCGGCGCCTTTCTTGTAGCTAAGTGCGCTGTTGAATATCCTCGATTCGTTCAGCGCCTCCTGGGGTGTAAGGTAAACGGCTCCCGATGGTGCTGTTTTTGCCCTGTCGTATGTTGAAACCAGCCATGTAGCTGCAGTACCTGTTTGTCCTGTAAACTCGTATGCCAGGTATTCACAGTAGGAGGCAAACCCTTCATTTATCCATATATCCTGCCAGGTTGCGCAGGTAACGTAATTTCCGAACCATTGGTGAGCCAGCTCATGGGCAATAAGCCAGTAGTTGAAGAGGCCCATCATGGTAATGGTCTGGTGTTCCATGCCCCCGCCGAATGGGGCCATTACGTGCCCGTACTTCTCACCGGCGAAAGGATAGGGAATGAAAAGTGTGGAGAAGAGCGAAATAAGTTCAGGAGTTCTGTCAATATAAACCTTGTAGGCATCAAGGCAGCCGGGGGAATTATAGATGTAATTGGGCTGGGGGAACTGCACACCTCCGGCCGAGGCGGTAAGGTTGTACTCAATATAGTCTCCGACAGTAAGTGAGATAAGGTAGTATACTATTGGGTACCGGGTTACCCATTCGAACCTGCGTTTGTCGGGGCCCACATCAACCACGTCGCGCAGCACTCCGTTGCTGACCCCCTTAAGCGGCCGGGGGGCGGTGATGAATATATATGCCGAGTCGGCCTTGTCGTTAAGATCCTGCTTCACCGGGAACCATTTATAGGCGTGGAATGATTCCGATAATGTCCATATTACTGTCTGATTCCAGGTGGAGGAGGTGCTGCGGGTTATTCCCGAACCGCCACCATCGGGGGTTCCGGAATAGTGGATTGTTATGTCGACCAGTGTTGACTGAGGAACCGGGGAAGGCAGCATAATCTCCAGATAATCGCCCACCCGGGTGAAGGAGACCCCGGTTCCCCCGACCAGGACCTGAGAGACGGTAAGCCTGGAGGAGAGTTGCAGAACCGCGCTGCCGAAATCGGGAACAAGAGTGAGTATCTTCACTGTTGTGCTGCCCTGAATAAAAAGCGAGGTGGCCGATGTTTCAATGTTAATATGATAGAACTTAACGTCATATTGCTCCATCCCGGCATTTTTCGCCTTATCGTGGTATGCCGCCCCGGTTGCCACATTCACCGTCAGCAGCGATATGAAAAGGGACAGGATAGAATAAAACCCTTTTTCAGCCTCAAACCATTTTTGTACCATTGTTTTTTATCGGAATTTAGTTGCCGCGTAATCAAAAGTAGCGATTTTATACAAAATTGCTATTTTTAGAGTTTAATCATTTGATACGCGAAGCGGAGGGAAATGGAGAACAAGGCTATAAATAACGGGTTTGGTACGGCACCGGTGTTTTTCACCGCAATTTCCACCATTCTCGGGGCAATACTGTTCCTCAGGTTCGGCTTCGCCACGGGGACCCCTGGGATTCTGGGGTGTAATACTGATAATATTACTTGGGCACATGGTAACAATACCAACTGCCCTGGCCATATCGGAGCTTGCAACGAACAAAAAGGTAGAGGGCGGCGGTGAATACTTTATTATTTCACGCTCGTTCGGTCTGAATATCGGAGGAACCATCGGCATTGCCCTATATCTGTCACAGGCCATAAGCGTGGCTTTTTATGTAATTGCTTTTACCGAAGCCTTCAGCTTTCTGTTCGAATGGGTGGGACGATCCATGAATTTCGAGCTGCCGCGGCAGGTAATAAGCCTCCCTGTAATGGCCGGTCTGGCTGTTCTGATACTTACAAAGGGTGCAAATATCGGCGTTAAGGCTCTCTACTGGGTTGTAGGCATGCTCTTCATCTCACTGCTTCTCTTTTTTCTTGGTTCACCTGAACAACCATCACCCGATTCATTCTGGAAGATGAACTCGGAAATGAGAAATATGGGCAGTTTCTTTGCTGTTTTTGCAATAGTATTCCCTGCCTTTACCGGAATGACGGCCGGTGTGGGGCTTTCGGGCGATCTGGCTAAACCCTCAAAATCAATTCCTTTGGGAACACTTGCAGGAACAGTTGCAGGAATAGTCATCTACCTCCTTGTTGTGTACAAACTTGCCACATCGGCTTCAATGCAGGAACTTACAGACAACCAGCTGGTCATGTCAAAGATCGCGATCGGGGGCAGCTTAATTGTACCACTCGGACTGGCTGCCTCCACATTCTCTTCAGCCCTGGGGTCAGTGATGGTGGCACCAAGGACACTGCAGGCACTTGCAAACGATTCCACTTACCCTTCATCACGCCTTAACAACTGGCTAAAGAGTTCCAGAACATCCGATAACGAACCGGTAAACGCATCAATCGTGACCGTCTTAATTGCCATGCTGTTTGTGGCACTGGGTTCGGTCAATGCCGTTGCGGAAGTAATCTCAATGTTCTTCCTGATTACCTATGGATCACTTTGCCTTATCTCATTTCTCAACCATTTCGGTTCCTCCCCCTCTTACAGGCCTTCTTTCAGATCGCGATGGTACATTTCACTGGCCGGATTTACCGTTGCTGTATGGGTTATGTTCAAAATCAACACGTTATACGCACTTGCAGCAATTATTCTGATAACCCTCATTTACATTTATATACACAACTACCACCGGAAAAGGCAGGGTCTGGAAGCAATATTCGCAAATGCCCTTTTCCAGATCAACAGGAACCTGCAGGTATACCTCCAGAAAAAGGGTGGCCGGAAACTTTCAAAAGAGTGGAGACCATCAGTAATCTGCATCTCCGAGGAGTCTTTTGACAGGAAGTCGGCCTTCAATATCCTGAACTGGATATCATACAGGTACGGATTCGGAACATATCTGCACCTGATCAAAGGATACTACTCCCGCGAAACATCCAACAGGGCAAGATCGGAGCTTAAACGGCTTATCCGACAATATGGCAAGAGGCAGAGCCATGCGTATATTGACACCCTGATATCTCCTTCATACACCTCCGCAATAGCACAATCGATTCAGGTACCTGGAATCTCAGGCATGGAGAATAATATGGTTCTGTTCGAATTCGACAAGGAGAACCCGAAAGGCCTGCCCGAAATCCTTGAAAACTACCCAATGGTGAATTCAGGTGGTTTCGATGTCTGCATTCTTGCATCATCAAAAAAGGAGATCAGCTTCGACCAGGAGATCCACATCTGGATTCAGTCAATCGATACTGACAACTCAAACCTGATGATATTGCTCGGATTCATTATTACCGGGCATCCGGTTTGGAGGAAGTCACGCATACGTATTTTCGAAATCTGCAACCAGGAAAACATAGGTCAGACAAACCTGGGGATGAACCAGCTTCTCGCCGAAGGCCGGCTGCCGATAACACGAAAAAATATCGAAATAATTGTCCGGGAACCAGAGGTGACGGCCAAAAGCATCATCAATACGCGCTCTTCCGATGCAGCTCTTACAATTATCGGGTTCCACGGCGATGCAATCAGGCGAAATGGTAAATCAATCCTCTCGGGTTATGATTCAGTAGGATCAGTAATTTTTGTTAACGCACACTCAGAGAGGGAATTGGGTTAACCCGGAATAGAAATTTCCGGAGGGTCTGAAAAAAATAACAGTTTTTTTTTCAAAAACTTGAACCATTTCAAACAGGTTTTGTTTATATATTGAACTTAATATATAAACAATATGAAAAAGATTGGATTCCTGATACTGCTTGCAATATCAATTATGGCTTGTGAAAAAGCTGAAGAGATGCCTACAGTGGCACAGAGCGATGCCGAAGCTAAGACCGAAATTGTAAAATCGGAAGATGATTCAGAAAATGATGGAATTTCGAAAAGTGCCGGCGATGACGCACCTCAGATTGAGACCCCCGGATTCATAAAGACTGAAAACGTTAACAAAGGCGACCAGTAGCCTCTCTCTCTCACCGGGCAGGGTGTGACATACCCGGCCTGACTGGCAGAAATAAAGCAACCGGCACGGAAGATTCTCCGTGCCGGTTGCTTATAAATATGTTACTTCCTATTGAAATACTTCTCGTACCAGCCTGTAATGCGGTTCCAGTGATCGTAAAAGTCACTTTCGTTGCTGGCGGCGCCGGCGCCGTGTCCGCCGTTTACATAGTTAACCCATACCACCTCCTTGCCAAGCCTTCTCATTGCATAGTAAAGCTCGCGGGTATTTGTGGCAGGCACATTCCAGTCTCCCTCTCCGGTGAGCAGGAGGTGCGGGGTCTTAATTCTGTCGGCATAAAGCACTGCCGAAGTTGCAAAATACTTCATGGGAGCCTCCCAGAGTGTCTGTCCTATGCGGTCCTGTCCATTCTCTGCGGCCGAATAGTTGCGGGTTCCTATCTTCGGACTGTCGCCAAGGAAGCTTATGATATTCACTTTGCCGCTTATATTTATCGCAGCTGCAAACCTGTCGGTCTGTGTTATAAGCAATGAAGTTGCATAACCTCCATAGCTGGTACCGTGAACCCCCAGTTTTTTCTCATCAACCAGCCCCTCGTCGATCAGTTTATTGATGCCCGAGGTAATGCCCTTTATCCAGGCTTCACCGGGGTAACCCTGTATGAGGTTCACCGAAGGTTTAAAAGCGAAATAGCCGGCGTTGGCCAGAAGCTGCATCGAAAAACTGTAGCCATTTGAGAAGAAGCCCTCATATATCTCACAAACCAACGGGTACTTCCTACCAGGCTCATAATCAACCGGATAGTACAGAACGCCCCATAACTCCCTTCCATCTGAATCGCGATACTTCATCAGCTGGCTCTTCGAAATCGTGCGGTCGCCAAGCCATGGGTTGCTGTTGGTAAGGCGTTTCGGATGGCTGAGGTCATTGCCGGCCATGTACAGGTCAGAGGGCAGATCTCCGTCAGAAATCTCATACAGCCACCTGGTTCCATCCTCAGTAAGCCTCCATCCCGAATATAGATTTGAATCCTTCACAATCCCGGTGAAGTTCTTCGAGGCAATATCATACCTCAGCAACCCCCTCTCCCACTTGTCACGCGCCGAGGTGGTCATGTAAAGGTACCGGCCGTCGGGGCTCCATTCAATTACCGACAAAGCAGGTTCCTTGTCGCGGTTCTCCGGGAACCGGTATATATCGGTCATTGCATCCGTCTCAATATCAAGTACCCAGTACCCACCTGCTGAGGAGGCCAGTATCTTGCTTCCGTCCCTGCTCCAGCGGTTTACCGACAACCTCACCTTCACCGTATCCTTACCATTCACTTCAGTGGTATCGCGTCCCACCCTCCTGGGCTTTTCCCACTCCAGTCCGCGAATAAATACCTTTGCCGAATCAACCCAGGCGTACACGTTATTGTCGCGATTCCACGTTACCGCTACCCTCTGCTCGCTTTTCTTTATCAGAACCATGGCCGAATCGGGCGCAGCCACCTCAATGAATTTCATCTCATAATCTGCTCCTCCGCGGTTATCATAAGCCGTCTTCTTCGGGTAAGTGATCACGTACGACACAAACTGTCCATCTGCCGAAAGCCGCAGGCTGCCGTTTCGTCCTTCGCCAAGCAGCATCCTTACTGTAAGCGCATCAATATCAATCAGGCCGGTCATCACAAGGCCCGGATGATTCCGTATCTCATCCCATTTCAGGAAAGGCCTGCTTCCGTCGTACACTGTTATCGGCCCCGCCGTAGCCTCGCGGTACATCGAATCACCCTCAGCCTTCCAGCCGTAGTCACGGAACGAAAGTATCACCCCCTTGCCGTCCGGCATCCATATTATTGAGGAACCCGAGGCTATCTCCCTGTCGGTCTTAAGATTGAGCCGGCGCACCCTGTTCTTCGCCTGATCATAAACGTACAGCCGGAATTTGCCCTCTTCGTAACGGAGGAACGCCAGGCTCTTGCCGTCGGGCGACCAGCGCACTGCGCTTACTATCGCCGGTTCGGGCAGCACCGGTGTCTGAACCCCGGTTGTGGTATTCAATATCACCAGCCTGCTGTAAGAAGGAGAAACATACGACGGGTCGCCGTAACGCATATGGTCAACGTTCATCCTGTCCTTCCTTGTGTAGGTTGAGCCTGCTATCAGCAACCCGTCGTCGGTTACATCCTGAACCGAGAAGGTTACCACGTTGAGTACGTCGGCAGTTGTAAAGGCCGTTTTCTGAGCCGGAAGGCTGCAAAACACTGAGGCAGCCGCCATGAAAATGAGAATCCTCTTCATTTCTGATTTTATTTTGGTTGAATTGAATGAAAGATATGTCAAATAATGGAACTACCGCAGAAGCTTCTGTATGTTGTAGAGCTTGTTCAGGGCTTCCAATGGTGTAAGGTTGTTGATGTCGGCACCAAGTATCTCGTCCCTTATCTGCTTCAGTACCGGATCGTCAAGCTGAAAGAAACTCAGCTGCAAACCCTCCCGGCCCGAAACAATGTCGTCGATAGGTTTCGCAAGTTCCTGCCTGCTGTGTGATCGCTCAAGCTCGGCAAGAATCTCCTCTGCCCTCAGAACCACACTCCTGGGCATTCCGGCCATGCGGGCCACATGTATCCCGAAACTGTGCTCGCTGCCTCCCCGCTTCAGCTTCCGCAGGAAGACTATCTTGTTGTCAAGCTCCCTTATCGATACACTGAAATTCCTGACCCTGCTGAATGAGTTCTCCATCTCATTCAACTCGTGGTAATGGGTGGCAAACAGGGTCTTGGCACGGTTGCGGTTCTCATGAAGGTATTCAACCATCGCCCAGGCAATCGATATACCGTCGTAGGTACTGGTGCCACGGCCTATCTCATCAAGGAGTATCAGGCTGCGGCCCGAAATATTGTTGAGTATGCTGGCCGCCTCATTCATCTCAACCATAAAGGTCGACTCGCCAAGGCTGAGATTATCTGACGCCCCAACCCTCGTAAATATCTTGTCGACTATTCCTATTCTGGCTGACGATGCCGGAACAAAGCTGCCAGACTGGGCAAGTATCACAATAAGCGCTGTCTGCCTCAGCAGGGCCGACTTACCCGACATATTCGGGCCTGTCAGTATTATTATCTGCTGATCATCGGTATCGAGAAACACATCGTTGGGAATAAACGGGTCGTCGGGGGAGAGCTGCCTCTCAATAACCGGATGCCTTCCGTCTTTTATGTCAAGTAAGGCCGAATCGTCAAGCACCGGTCTCACATAGCCGAATTCGTCAGCAACCCTGGCAAACGACAACAGGCAGTCAAGCCTTGCAACAAGCGATGCATTTAGCTGTATGGTTGCGATGTAGTCTGTCAGGAACACGATCAGCTCATTGTAAAGTGTGGTCTCCAGAACAAGTATCTTCTCCTCAGCCCCAAGAATCTTGCTTTCGTACTCCTTGAGCTCTTCAGTAATATAACGCTCGGCACTCACCAGTGTCTGCTTCCTTATCCATTCCGCCGGCACCTTGTCGCGATGGGTGTTTCTGACCTCAATGTAATAGCCAAAAACATTATTGAACCCCACCTTCAGCGATGATATGCCCGTTCGTTCCATCTCCCTGTTCTGAAGGGCCATCAGGTAATCCTTTCCGCTGTGCTGAATGGAACGCAGGTCATCAAGCTCGGCCGAGACACCGCGGGCAATTACATTACCTCTGGCAATGGCAGCAGGAGGATCGGGATTTAACTCCTTTTCAATCCGGGCGGTTACACTGTTGCAGGGGTTTATCTGTGAGGCAAGATTTATAAGAGTGTCGACGCCGCCCTGCATGCATGCTGACCGTAGCGGCCCCATGGCCTTCAGTGCCCTCATAAGCTGAACAACCTCTCTTGGGGTGATCCTGTTTACTGCTACCTTCGATATCAGCCTCTCAAGATCGCCTATCTGGTATATCTGTTCTGAAACCATCTCCCTGCAGGGCCGGTTAACTGTCATATAGTCAACTATATCGAGCCTGTCGTCAATAGCCTTCTTATCCCTGAGGGGAAGTGAGACCCACCGCCTGAGGAGCCTGCCTCCCATGGGTGAAATGGTTTTATCAATAACGTCAAGCAGGGTTCTTGCCCCTTCGTAGGGAGTGCTGAAGAGTTCGAGGTTCCTAATGGTAAACTTGTCGAGCCACACATACTTATCCTCCTCTACCCTGGAAATTGCCGTAACATGGCTCAGCTGTTCATGACGGGTCAGGTCGAGGTAGTGCAGGATGGCCCCAGCCGCTATTATGCCGGATGTAAGCGAGTGTATCCCGAATCCCTTGAGCGAGGTTGTGCCAAACTGCTTCAGAAGCCTGTCGTCGGCAGCGTCGCGGGTAAAAATCCAGTCGTCAAGTTTGTAGGTGTAGTACCGCGCTCCGAAGTTCTCGCAGAAGAGGTCGGTCTTACGCTTCTCATGCAAAACCTCCTTGGGCTGGAAGTTGCTCAGCAGTTGATCAACATATTCGAATGTCCCTTCCGCAGCATAGAATTCGCCCGTTGATATATCAAGAAAGGCAACCCCGGCAATCCTGCGCTCAATATGAACCG
>VGGM01000047.1 GCA_016868515.1 Bacteroidota bacterium
CAGCCACTACTTCGAAGGCATAAAAGGTTCAATAAACGACTGCAATATATATGTTCTCGAGGGAACCGAACCCGGCGGTACCATGATGGTAATGGGCGGATCGCATCCCGAAGAGCCGGCTTGCCGCCTCGCCGCATGGCTGATGGTAGAGAATGCCGTAATCGAAAAGGGACGCCTTATTGTGGTGCTGTCGGCCAACCGAAGCGGCACAACCGTAACCCGGCCAAGCGGCGCCTACCCCCAATTCTACAACATCACAACAGAATGGGGAAAACGCACCTTCCGCATGGGCGACAGGTGGTCGAATCCGCTCGACCAGTGGCCCGACCCCGAGGTATATATCCACTACCCCAGCCGTCAGAACCTGGCATACGTCGATATCAGGAACCTGAACAGGGCATGGCCCGGCCGTCCCAACGGATCCTTGACCGAAAAAACCACTTACGCATTCATGGAACTCATAAGGGAAGAAAAGGTCGATGTGGTAATCGATATGCACGAGGCTGAACTGCAATACCCGGTTATAAACACTATCGTCACTCATGAAAAGGGTACCGACCTTGCTACCCTCGCCTCAATGATGCTGGCCGATATGGAAGGTTTCAGCATTGGCACCGAGTTCTCACCCAAAACACTGCACGGTCTTTCACACCGCGAAATAGGCGACCACTCCGATGCAATATCGCTGCTGCTCGAAGCCCCCGAACCTTTCCTCGATGCCACCAGGGGAGTTACCGGCGAAAAGCTGCTGCTCGAAGGAAAAGATGAGTTTGTAGTGAAAGCAGGAAAATACGGCCTGCTATTCGCACCCATCGACTCAACCGGATGGCATATCGATACAAGAGTGGGCAGACACACCTCAACGGTGCTGCAGATATTCGAAAGCTGGACTGATTATAATCCCGGCCTCCCGATAGTATGTTCGGGAGTTCCACGCTACTCCGAAGTACGAAAGAACGGAACGGGATACTATCTGAAGAACCCAGGTGAAAAAGGAGTTAAACTGTATTATGAATAGGGAATATGTGATATCTGATATCTGATTTAAGATTAACGATTTAAGATTTAAAGGCATGCGAAGCGAAGCGGAGTCCCGCACCATAGGTCGGGAGCACAGGGCGCAGGGCGCAGGGCGCAGGGCGCAGGGCATGGGGCCAGCCTTCGCTGAAGCTTCGGCTGACAAGGCATGGGGCCAGCCTTCGCTGAAGCTTCGGCTGACAAGGCATGGGGCATGGAAGCTCTGCTACGCCATTACTCCTTTACGCCACTTCGTCTTTTACGCCCTTTACGTCTCCTACGTCTCCTACGTCCTTTTTCTACGTCACTACGCCATTACGTCACTACGCCATTACGCCACTTTTAACCAGCAACCCGTAACCCCATACCACAAACCAATTAACCACCAACTCATATGAAAACCGAAACCACACTTACCCGCCGGCTAATTATCGTGCTTATGGCACTCCTTCTGCCGGTAATTATGAATGCACAATTCATCGAACTTACCGATGAAGAAGCCTCCTGTACCAGCATTATGGTTGGTAAACTTGCATCGACCGATGGTTCTGTCATAACCAGCCACAGCTGCGACGGCAATTACCGCACCTGGCTCAACATTGTGCCGGCAGCAAAACACCCCGCCGGATCAACCCGTAAAATACAGTGGGGACTGCTTCACACCGAAACACCGTGGGACCTTCGCAGGGTATCCACAAAGGGCGAAATACCCCAGGTAGCCGAAACATACTCCTATCTCAACGTCGCCTACCCCACCCTTAACCAGAAACAGCTGGGCATAGGCGAAACAACGATATCGGGACGCCGCGAGCTGATGAACGACGATGGCATGTTTCTTATTGAGGAACTCCAGGCAATCGTCCTCGAGAGGTGCACCACCGCCCGCCAGGCTATTAAGCTTATGGGCGAACTTACCGCGAAGTACGGTTATGGCGATGCCGGTGAATGCCTTACCATTGCCGACAAGAACGAGGTATGGCACTTCGAGATTTTCGGCGCCGGTGTCCTTTACAACTCATCGGTGTGGGCCGCTGTAAGGATTCCCGACGACCACGTGGGAGTATCAGCCAATATACCGAGAATAAGTACCCTTGACCTCAAGAAACCCGACTACTACATGGCATCAGAGAATGTCTTCTCGCTGGCCGAGGAGTATGGATACTGGGATCCGAAAAGCGGAGAACCTTTCAAGTTCTGGAAAGCCTATGGAGGCCGCAACAAGGCCTTTGCCATTCGTGAGTATTATATTCTCAGTACCCTCGCCCCCTCTCTCAATCTGTCATACGATGTTGAGGAACTCCCATTCACGGTAAAACCCGAGAAAAAGGTCAGCGTCCGCGACGTATTCAGATACTATCGCGAATATTACGAGGGAACACAATGGGATAAAACCAGGAACCTGGTTGTAAACGCCCCGGGCAGGAGGCCTGCAGAAGGCGCTGCACCCGACAATACAAAGGTAAAGAGTACGGTTGCCAATCCCTACATGGGCGGCGACATGGTAAACCTTCTCAACACCCTTGCACCCGGAACTGTCGAAAACCAGCGTACCATAGCGGTTCCCCAGTGCTCATATTCCCAGGTGGTTCAGCTTCGCAACTGGCTGCCCGATGAAATCGGTGGAATTGCATGGTTTTCGTTCGATAATCCTGGCGAGAGTCCACGCTTTCCGATTTATGGCGGGGCCCTGAATCTTCCCGCAAGCTTCGAATTATGCGGTCAGAAGAAATACAGCGAAGACGCAGCCATATGGCACTTCCGCCGCACAAACAGACTCGCCGAAGTTAAATGGGGTGTTACACGTACCTACATCGAAAAAGGTGTTAAGGAACTTGAAGATAAAGCTTTTGCCGAACAGGCTGCAATAGAGAAGATAGCTCTCGATATGTATAATGCCGCCAAAGGAAAGCCGGCCGAACTCGACGAGCGGGGAAATCCGAAACCCGAAGCCTACAGGGTGTTTCTTACCAACTACGGCAATGACTTTGCCCGTATGGCAATGAACCGCTGGTGGGAAATGGGTAATCAGTTCTTTACCCTCTTCGCAAGAGGAATATAGAATCAATAGTGATAACTGAAACTCCAGACCCATGAAAAAAGGCAAAAGCAGGCTATTCTATTGCAGCTTCGGGGCAACAGTGATAATGTTGCTTGCAAGCTTTGCAATACCCCAAACCGGCGTCATAACCGCAGGTGAATACTTTGAGTCGGAAAGCTGCACCAGCGTCATAGTTGGCAAAGCCGCCACCACCGATGGTTCAACAATAACCTCTCACTCATGCGACAGTAACACCGACCGTACCTGGATAACCCTGGTTCCGCGTAAAAAACACAAGGCAGGATCGGAAACACCCGTATGGCTGGGACCGAAAGAGACAACCGGGCCCAACGACCCCGAAGCTATCGAGGCCGGGTTTATCAGACAGGTGGCTGAAACCTATGCCTATATCAACACCGCATACCCGGTGATGAATGAGTACCAGCTCGCAATTGGTGAAACCACCTTTGGCGGAAAACGCGAACTGCAGTCGAATAACGGCATCATCGACTGCCCCGAGTTGTACAGGCTGGCCCTCGAGAGGGCGAAGACAGCCAGGGAGGCAATCAGGTTAATCGACCAGCTTACAAAGGAATACGGTTATAACGATGTAGGCGAGTGCTTCACATTTGCCGACAAGAACGAAACCTGGCACTTCGAGATACTCGGTCCGGGGCGTGGTAAAAAGGGTGCCGTTTGGGCTGCCGTACGCATTCCCGACGACCATGTGGGTGTATCGGCCAACGCAAGCCGCATAAGGCAGATCAACCTCAGCGACCCCGAAAACTACATGGCTTCCGATAATGTATTCTCACTGGCACAGGAAATGGGTTGGTGGGATCCCGCCAGTGGCAAACCCTTCGAATTCTGCTACGCTTATGCAAACCGCAACAGCATGGGCTGCCGCAGAAGGGAGTGGCGCGCGCTGAGTCTTGTTGCACCGTCACTCAACCTCGACCCTAATGCCGAAAACTACCCGCTGTCGGTCAAACCCGATAAAAAGCTGTCTGTTAAGGATGTACTGGATATCTTCCGTGATTACTACGGCGGGACACCCTATGATATGACACAGACAATTACCGTTGCCGACCGCGAAGGCAAGGTTGTGAAGAGCCCCATTGCAAACCCCTTTATGAGCAACGAACTCCGTACCTTCCTGAAGATACCTTCGGAAAGAACAATAGCTTGCCCGCGTGCAACTTACGTTACCGTTACCCAGTCACGCAACTGGCTGCCCGATGCTGTTGGCGGAGTGGTATGGCTTGGCTACGATAACCCCTGCACAACACCGCATACCCCCTTCTACTGCGGAATTACAACCATGCCAGCCTCATACATGGTTGACGGCCGGGCCGGATACCGCGACGACTGCGCATGGTGGACTTACAGGAAGGTGAGCCAGCTCTGCAACCTCAGGTATCAGGAGATGATAAAGGATGTAACCGCCGTATGGTCGGCTATTGAGGAGAAGGCTTTCACCGATCAGAAGGCCTTTGAGGACCAGGTGGTTGCCACCATGAAGAGCAATCCCGCCAAAGCAGCCGAAATGCTGACAGAATATTCGGTGGAAATGGCAAACAGCGCCATTGAACGCTATAAGAAACTGGAAAAGGAACTCTGGTCAAAACACACCAGATACTTCTGATCAGGTGTAACAAGAACTGCAGATCCCTGACCATTTTTCAACATCATTATAATGAAAGAGTGATGAGAGTGTAAACCTGAAGGCTACTATTCCAGATAAGTATATCCGTACAGCCCCGAACGGTAATTCGAGAGGAACTCCTTACCCTCCTCGAGAGATATTACCCCGGACTTCACCGAGCTGGTAACCCACGACTCAACAGTGCGAACCATCTTCTTCGAGTTGTACTGAACGTAGTCGAGCACTTCGGCAACAGTCTCTCCGTCAATAATCTGGTCTATTTTATATCCATCTTCGTTAACCGACACATGAACCACGTTGGTATCGCCAAATAGGTTATGAAGATCACCAAGTATCTCCTGATAGGCGCCAACCAGGAAAACTCCCAGGTAATACGGTTCGCGTCCTTTCAGGGGGTGCACCGGAAGATTGTAGGATGAGTTCTTCGTGGCAATAAAATTGTCGATCTTGCCATCAGAATCACAGGTAATGTCCTGTATGGTGGCAAACCTGTTAGGTTCTTCATTCAGCCTGTGGATTGGCATTACCGGGAACACCTGATCGATAGCCCATGCATCGGGCAGTGACTGAAACAGTGAGAAGTTGCAGAAATACTTATCCGACAGCATTTTATGTATCTGGCGCAGCTCATCCGGGACATGCTTGGTATTCTTTGTCATCCGGTATACTTCCCGTGCCACCGACCAGAAAAGTCTCTCAATCTGTGCCCTGGTCTTCAGATCGATCAGCCCCAGACTGAATCTGTCTAGTGCCTCCTCCCGTATCTGCTGAGCATCATGCCAGGTCTCAAGCATCCTTGCCTGGTTGTTCTCATCCCAAAGGCTATACATCTCCCTTACAAGTTCATGATCGGTTTCGGTCACCTCCTCTTCAGGGTCCCATGAGGGAAGGGTTGTGGTCTCCAGAACCTCGAAAAGCAATACCGAATGATGTGCCGTAAGCGACCTGCCCGATTCAGTTATAATGTTGGGATGGGGAATGCCATTCTTATTGCTGGCATCAACGAATGTGCTTACCGAATCATTCACATACTCCTGTATGGTGTAGTTTATGCTGCTTTCGCTGTTCGACGATGCCGTGCCGTCATAGTCAACACCAAGTCCTCCTCCAATATCGACAAACTCAATATTATACCCCATCTTACGGAGTTGCACATAGAAATGTGATGCTTCGCGGAGCGCAAGTTTGATTCTCCTGATCTTTGTAACCTGGCTTCCTATGTGGAAATGAATAAACCGTAGGCAGTCCCCCAGCCTGTTCTTATCAATAAAATCGAGCGCATCCAGCAGTTCGCTCGAGGTAAGGCCAAACTTGCTGATGTCACCGCCACTGTCTTCCCATTTTCCGCTTCCGGCACTGGCCAGCTTAATTCTGATACCCAGATTTGGTTTGACTTTAAGCCTTTTGGCTATTGTGGCCACCATTTTCAGCTCGTTGAGCTTTTCGATGACAATAAAAATCCGTTTCCCCATTTTCTGGGCAAGCAGGGCCAGCTCAATATAATCTTCGTCCTTATACCCGTTACATATAATCAGCGATTCAGGATCGGTATTGATGGCAATGACAGCATGAAGTTCAGGCTTTGACCCTGCCTCCAGGCCTATATTGAACTTTTTTCCGTGACTGACTATCTCCTCAACCACCGGCCTCATCTGGTTAACCTTAATGGGGTATATAATGAAATTCTGGCCGTTATACTCGTACTCCTCGGCAGCCCACCTGAAACACTTCGATATTGTTATGATTCTGTCATCAAGGATATCGGGAAACCTTACCAGAAGAGGTGTTGCCACATCGCTCAGTATAAGCTCGTCAAGTAACTCCTTCAGATCAACGGGGGCGCTTCCTGCCTGGGGTGTAACAATGATATTCCCTTTCTCATTAATAGAAAAGTAATTCACTCCCCAGCCGTTTATGTTGTACAGATCGGCCGAATCCTCAACTTTCCATTTTCTCATCTCGTCACTATTATTCTTGAAAACTGCCGCAAAGGTTAAAAAAAAAAATGAAAACCATCAACCGGGCACCCCTGCCGAACCGATTTGATCAATTATAAAAAAGCCGGGACAATGCTCCCGGCTACTAAGTTATCCTTTGCCTGCGTCACTTTATACCGAAGTCCTCCAGTAATTCCTTTGTGTCTTTGTCAATACTCTTCTCCCACTTGTCTAGATATCTGGTTGTTGCACGTTTAGCTCCTATCCCCAACAGCGTAAATAAAGCGAGCAGGGCAGCCAGCACAATCGTAATAATCTTCGAAGTCTGCTGATCAGCCTTCAGAGATATGGTTAGTGCATTGTACAGAAGCCACAATCCATAAAGGTTAATCGCCAGGCCCACTATCAGCGAAAATACCAGGCTGATTGCCGACAATAAAGAAAAGAGGGCTGCTACCGGCAAAAGGACCATTAATGATGCCGATATCCTGGCACATGCCTCAAAATCAGTATTCCCCTTGGCTATGGCAGAAATAATCAGTACAATCACTGCACCGATAAACAAGCCGATAACCGATCCGATGATTGTCCAGATCAGAACCATTATGCCAATTGCCCCTCCGAAGGGTCCGGCAACAACGCTGAGGTGCAGCAAACTCCACAGGAAATACAGAGCCCCTGCTGCCGCACCGTAAAAAGCACTCTTAATCACCGGTTCTGTCAGTCCTCCAGTAAGGCTCATTGTCTCAAAATAACCTTTCGGTCTTTGCAGTGTCTCCTTTGAATCACTGACAAACCTGTTGAAATCGAAATTCTCGTTACTCATAGTATTAGCTTTAGTGTTCTGTTCATAAATCTTGAATCAGGTTAAAATTAATCCATTGTAATATACCGACCGTATAAGATATGAAAAAAACTGATAACTTGTAGCTGAATAACAACCTTGCATGAAAAAAATCCTTATGTTTCTCATGATTCTGCCTGTGATTATGCCGCTATGGCAAACAAAAGACACCTACCAGCGGCAGCGGGAACAGATGGTAGCCAACCAGATTGCAGCAAGAGGCATCAGTCACCGTGCCACCCTGCAGGCCATGCGAATAATCCCCCGGCATCTTTTCGTGCCTCCACAAATGGCACGATATGCCTATGACGACTCTCCTCTGCCTATCGGATACGACCAGACAATCTCACAGCCCTTTATTGTGGCCTGGATGACCGAACTCGTCAATCCCGACAGTAAGAAGAAGGCCCTTGAAATAGGCACAGGTTCAGGCTATCAGGCTGCTGTTCTGGCTGAAACAGCAGGCAGGGTCTATTCCATTGAAATCGTTCCCGAGCTGGCCCGCTCCTCAGCGACACTCCTGGAAAAACTTGGCTATACGAATGTCGAGGTGCGTGAAGGAGACGGCTATCTGGGATGGGAAGAACATGCCCCTTTCGATATCATTGTGGTTACCGCAGCCTGTGACCATATTCCTCAGCCGCTTCTCGATCAGCTTGCCGAAAATGGCAGACTCGTAATGCCCCTTGGCGACCCGGGATCAATTCAGGAGTTGATCCTTATCACAAAACGAAACGGCAAAACAACCCGCCAGACAATCTCAGCAGTAAGATTCGTCCCCCTGATAAGGAAATGACCATCAATCATTTGCACCATGCACTTTGCATCTCATGCCCTGCTTTGCCTGCAGTAGCTTTAGCGAAAGATGGAGCCCCAGGGGGCTAAAACCTTAAACCAGCCGATATATTCAGGGTTTTCAGCACCAACGCTGAAGGCCCGTTTTTCGCAAGGAACATAAGCTGAAACGAC
>VGGM01000048.1 GCA_016868515.1 Bacteroidota bacterium
CAGTGCCGGCAGCAGGGTACTTGCCCTGATTGACGGGTTGCCTGCCATGTCGGCCGACGCCGGAAATATAAAGTGGCACGCGCTGCCACTCGAAAACATCTCGCGGATAGAGGTAATCAAGGGAGCATCATCGGTTCTGTACGGATCGTCGGCACTGAACGGCATTGTTAATTTTATAACACGTGAACCCGACGAAAATCCATATACAAGTGTTACAGCCTCGGCAGCCGTTTACGGCAATCCCTCAAGCAGGGAGTGGAAATGGTGGGATACACCCCGCACAACCTTCTCGGCCTCAATGACACACTCGGCAATATATGGAAGGAACTCAGTGGGGGTGGGCCTGAAGATACTCGATGACAACGGCTACAGGGCGCTTAACGAGGAGAGATACAGCAGGGTGAACATCAGGTTGAAAAGGGCCTCATCGGTGAAATCAGGCCTGTACTATGGCGTTAACCTCATAACCACCGCAACATCGAAACGCGATTTCCTGCTATGGGAGGATGCCTCCACCGGTGCCCTGAAGCAGAATCCCGAAACAGCCATGCCATTCCGCGGTACAAGCATATCGGTGGATCCGTTTTTTGTTGCCGGTGGCAATGGAAAGGGGGAACACAAGGCAGGCATGAGGCTTATGTCGAATCTGAACCGTATGCCGGAAGATGAGAACAACAACAGCGACTCACACTCAATATACTCGGAATACCAGTACAGCAGCGGCCGCAGGGGTCTTTTCGCAATTGTAGCCGGCACAACTCAGACACTAAGCATAATAAACTCGAGGTTCTATGGCGACCACAGCGGATTTAACGTGGCCGGCTATTCACAGTTCGAGGCATATCCGCTCGAATGGCTTAGAGGGGTGGCCGGTTTCAGGATTGAACAATATGTCCTCGACGGCGAAACCTCCAGGCCTGTGCCCATATTCCGGGCAGGGCTGAATGCCACACTGGGTCGTGCAACATACCTCAGGGCTTCGATAGGCCAGGGTTACCGATACCCGTCGGTGGCCGAAAAACATGCCTACACAACAGTGGGGTCAATAAAAATACTCCCCAATCCTGAAATCAGGCCTGAGTCGGGCTGGAGTTCGGAAGCAGGTCTCAGGCAGGGCTTTTCGGTTTACAACATGAGCGGCCAGGCCGATCTTGCCCTCTTCTATTCACAGAACAGTAATATGATTGAGTATGTGTTCGGCTACTGGTATGACATAATGGCTGAAGAGTACACCTACGGCTTCAGGCCAACCAATATTGAGAACTCAAGGGTTTATGGTGCCGAAGCCGAGTTGCTGCTCAGCTTCACAAACGGAAAGGCAATTACAACTCTTACCGCCGGATATACCTTCATGTACCCGGTCGAATTCAACGGCGTAACCGGCCGGAATACCGGCAAGTACCTGAAATTCAGGAGAAAGAACGCTGCGGAATTGGGCCTTTCAACCTCTTTTGGCCGGCTCGAGGCCGGATTCAACATGGCGGTGAAGTCGAAGATTCTCGACATCGACAATGTATTTGTTAACCCACTTTCCAGAGAGACGATACTTCCCGGCTTTTATGATTACTGGCTGGAGCACAATTCAGGCCACTTTGTTGCCGATGTTTTTGTTTCGTACCGCATGGGCCAACCCTGGCAGGTTTCGGCAGGCATCAAGAACCTTACCAACACCGAGTACATGGGCCGGCCCGGCGACATAATGCCTCACCGGCAGTTCTCCCTTCAGGTAACCGGCAGGTTCTGAACCCTCTCACTGCTGACGGCCGACATAAGTGAATAGATTACCGGTACGACTATAAGGGTCAGGAATGTCGAAACCAGCAATCCCCCTATAATGGTCCATCCCAGCGGGGCCCAGAGTGTTCCTCCCCCAAGTGTGAGAGGCAGCAGTCCGACAATAGTGGTAAATGCAGTGAGAATGATGGGTATGAATCTGACTTCCCCGGCCATTTTCAGTGCTTCATCCGTGTCTGAACCGCCTGACCTCAGCCTGTTGGTATAGTCGACAAGTATTATCGAGTTGTTAACCACAATGCCCACCAGGCTTATCAGTCCGATAAAGGCTGTAAAGGAAAACGTGTTTCCTGTAAGGAACAGGGCCCATATCATGCCTGTCACCGCGAAGGGTACTGCAATAAATATTATCAGTGGCTGTTTCCACGACCTGAACTGCAGTACCAGAACGGCAAGAATGGCGAGTATGGCAATCAGCAGTGCATTTTCCATACCCCCAAAAGCCTCATCGCGTCCCTCAATTTCACCGGCAACATGGTAGGTGTATCCTGCCGGCATCTTCATCTCTTCAAGTTTTTCAACCACTGGTGCAACAATCTCATCGACAGTATACCCGGGAAGGTTAAAGGCTTTTAGCTGCACTGTACGATCCATCCCGTAGTGGTTTATCTCAAGAGGGTAATCTTTCAGCGTAATGTCGGCAAGGTGGAGCAGAGGTATCTGCCTGCCGGTTAGTGATGTGACGTAAACCGATCCGAATCTGTCAGCTCCCGTCGCCTTGTCATCTTTCTTCAGAACTATATCATACTCCTCTCCTGAGGGGTCACGGAACGCAGAAACGGCAACTCCAGCCACCGAGGCCCTTATGGTTTTGTTTATCAGGTGTACCGGTACCCCGTACATATTAGCCTTGTCACGGTTTATATCGAAGCAGAGGGAGGTCCCGGTTCCTTCAGCGCTGTTGGTAATGTCGGTTGCTCCGGGATGTGCCCTCAGCACCTCTTCGGCCTCTGCCGCCATATCGCTGAGAATACTGAAGTCCTTACCCGAAATGTAAATGTGTAAAGGTGCGCTTACCGGTGGACCCTGTTCAAACTCCCTTACCGAGACCTTCACCCCCGGAATACTCTCAACGGCTTCGCGGGTTCGCTGTATTGTTCCGGCAAAACCCTCAGGGGTATACTCATCGAGCCGCACAAAAATCTGGGCAAGGCTCGGATTATAAGCCTCAGGGAAAATGTTGTAATAGATCTGCGGGTTACCGTGTCCGACATTCCCTGCTGTATACCGCACACCCGGTATGGTGTCGAGTATGGCCTCCACAACCCGGCTTATACTGTCAGTTTTTGTAATAGCTGTCCCCTGTGGCATCTTCACGGTGACCAGGAAATTTGGCTGCTCGGCCTTGGGGAAGAAGCTTATTCCTATCCGGGGAACCAGGGCCAGCGTGCCGAGGAAAGCGGCCGATGCCAGAGCAACAGTTACCCATCTGTGCGACAGCGCGAATGCCAGAGTGTTCCTGTATGGGTTCTCAATCAGCCAGTTAAGCATCCTTCTGAGCAAAGTTCCCCTGGCAGGCTTTTCAGGGTTCACAGGCCTGAATAGTATGCCGGTAATCACCGGAGTAAGGGTAAGCGCCGCCAGCAGTGATACTGCAAGGGTAGCCATAATGGTTACCGGAAGGGATTTGATAAACTCACCGGCCTTCCCGGGCATCATGGCTATAGGTATAAACGCCAGCAAAGTTGTGATTGTGGCTGTAACTATCGGCCACCCTATCTCGGTTGCGGCTCTGACGGAAGCCTCGCGCGGTGGCACTCCCTTTCCGATGTGGCGGGTTATATTCTCAACCATCACAATGGAGTTGTCTACAAGCATTCCAAGGGCAATTACCAGCCCGGCTATCGATATCTGCTGCAACCCGAACCCTGCAAAGTCGATTATACCAATACCGGCAATAACTGATAATGGAATAGCCAGGATAACAACCAGCGAACTCCTGGCCCCTATGGTCAGGAAGATAATAATACCTACCAGCAGGATACCCTGAAGGAGGTTCCCCATAAACCTGTTTATTTTAGCGTCAACCCCTTCTGTCTGGTCAAAGACATACTCCAACGAAAGATTATCAGGAAGTTCTGCCACAATCTCATCCAGGCTGGTGAGAAGCTGCCCGGTTACCACAAAAACGTTCCTGCCCGTCTTCTGGGTAACGGTTATGAAGGCGGCCTTAGCTCCATCGTAGCGGGCTATGTAGTCATGGTCAGTACGGGTCAGCGATACTTCGGCAATATCACCGATTCTTATCTGGTTACCGGCCCATGTTGAGACCACGGTGCTTTCTATCTCCTCAAGCGATTCGTACCTCCCTGTACCTTTGACGTTAAATCCTGTTCCCGATATTTCAACCGTACCGGCAGGTATGGTCAGATTGTTGCTTATTATTGCTTTTTCGATCTGTTCAAGCGAAATATTCATGGCAGCCATCCTTGCAAAATCGAGATTTACCACTACCTCCTGTTCCGGAATACCGAATATCTTCACCTTCTTAACCCCGTCGCTCTTCTCAGCAGCTTTCTTCAGCAGCCGGGCATAGTATTCAAGCTCATCCTGGTCGCCCGATGATGTTACAAGAGCCAACTGCAGTGTGACTATGTCAGTGGTAGTCCACTTCCATGTTTCCAGTGACAGAAGCTCGTCAGGCAGTTCATCGCGTATGGAGTTGACCTTCTGTACAACCTCGTCATATTTCTTATCGGCATCGGTGTCAAAGTCAAATTCAATTGCCGTAAGCGAATAACCTTCCGTTATTCGGGTGCTTACCCTTTTAATGTAGTCAAGCTCATTCACTGCCCTCTCAACGGGGTCTGACACAAGCGTCTCGATATCAGCCGGCCCGGCCCCGGGCAGTACGGCAATCACCAGCGTCCCCGGGATAACAATCTCAGGATTTTCAGTGCGTGGCATCGTCAGGTATGAGTTCACGCCGAACCACGCCAGAAGAATGAATACGATTAATGTAAACTGAGGCAGTTCCGTTGCAAGTTTCGGTAGTCTCATTGCTTATTGGTTTACAATTTGAATACTGCACCCGGGCGTCAGGTACTTCATCCCCTCAGTGATATAAATATCGCCTTCAGCCAGACCCTCCCTTACAACTATCCTGTCGCCGGTTATCTCGCCGGTGATTATCCTGGTTTTCCTCCATGAACCACCGGTTACCAGGCAGATATATGCGGCATCGTTACCTGTGTCGGTAAGGACAGTAAGTGGCACGGTGATGAGCTTTCCCGGCGATGCCGGAACCATTGAGACTTTTCCTGTCATCCCCGTCCTGAATCTCTCATCGGCGTCTGCTATGGCGGTTTTGACAGTAAAGGTGCCGGTGTAGGGATCGGCAAAGGTTCCTGTTTCGACCACCACACCACTGAATAGTATTCCGGGGAAAGCATCAAGGGTTACCAGGGCACTGTCGCCAACCGCTACCCTTACAATATTCTTGTCAGATAATCCTGAAGAGATCACCCACTCACCACCTGTCGGGGCGAACAGAACTACGGGGTGACCTGAACCGGTAATTTCCCCTCTCTCGGCCAGCTTCCTGAGTACCTTGCCATCGGCTGGCGCCGTTATCACTGACTTGTCGCGGTTGAATACCGATGCATTCAGCATCGATTGCGCCATATCGTGTGCTGTCTGGGCGTTCTGCAGCATCTCAAGGGTTGCAACCGAGTCGGCATACAGGTTCTTCGCCCTTGCAAGGTCCCTCTCCGTTTTTTCAAGAGCAAGCCGGTACTGGTTAACCATGCTGTTGACCTCGGAAAGATCGAGGCTCCCTATCAGATCCCCTTTTTTCATCGTCTGGCCCTCTCTAACCGGTAAGCTCCCTATCAGACCGCCTGTTTTAAAGGAGAGCTTTACTTCTGTCTCGGTTGAGAGGAGGCCGGAAGCAGTGACCGGAATAGTTACTGAGGTCAGCTTTACCGTGTCTGTTAATACTTTCACAGCTGAGTTTGCAGTCTCTCCAACCGTTTCCTGGCGGTTTTTGCATGAACCGCCGGCAGCAATAATGATTACTGCGATAATTATCAGTGTTGTGTTTTTTCTCATCACCGGAATTATTTAATGGTAGTATTTCCTGTTGCCAGGTTGTAAGCTGCCTTTTTCTTCATGAACAGGTACTGCCTGTCTAGCAGTTGCTGCTTCGCTTTTATCATCATAGTCTGTGCTTCCAGCATACCTGCGTAAGAAACCTCCCCTTCCCTGAATCGGGCGCGGGCCATCCCGAATGAGACAATGGCCGGTTCGAGAGCCCTGGTTGCTGCTTCGGCAGCCTCAAATGCGGTATTCAGATCATAATATGCTGTGGTTACCTGGAGCTCAATCTGACTCTCCAGCTCCTCCCTGTTGAGTTCGAGCATCTCCCTGTCGATCTTTGCCTGCCGGGTTTTGCTCCTGGCTGTATTGCCTGCTGAGATGTTCCACCTGAGTACCACTGAAGCCAGCAGGAAATCGTCATCCTTACCGAAACTGTACTTCTCTCCCTGGAAACCATAATCGACTGCCCCCGCAACCACCGGAAGCGCGTCGGTGCGGGTAAGGCTTATGAAATGCCTGTTGGCCTCCAGCCATTTATCGATAAGGGCAGTTTCGGGCCTCCTCGATGGTGCGAGGCTGATGCTCTCGGCCAGTGTTTCTCCGCCCGGCACCGTAACTATGGATGTGTCACGGATAATCGGCTCCCGCAAATCCCTTTTAAGCAGATAGTTGAACATGGCCTGTGAACTGTTGATGGCCCCGGTGGTTTCCGACTTTGTAACTCCTGCCCCGGCGAGGTCGGCTTCCGCCCTGAGGACGATGTCGGAGGTGATCATATTGTTGACGTATAGACTGTTGCAAACCCTCAGGTTTTCAGTAGCCAGTACAATCACCTCATCGGCCAGACGGTCGAATGCATGGCTGCGGAGGTAGTCGTAATAGGCATCGGTGATTTGTTTTACGAGGTTCCGGCCTGTTATTTCAATACCCGTAAGCCCGATCTCTGTCTCAACCTGTTTTATGCGGTAGTTGTAGTATATAGCCGGATTGAAGAGCGGTTGTATGAGGCTGAATTTTGTTTCGTGCTCGGTAGGCCTGTAGAATTTAAATATGATATTGTCGGCCGAAGGGTAGGCCGGGAGGGAGGGGTACATCGGATTAATAGCTGCCATGGCCGTATTCAGGGCTGTGATGTTCTGAAACAGCGGGTTCAGCATGTCGCCGGCCGGGAATTCGAAGGTTCTCCCTCCGCGTGCTATGGTGTACCGGGCGTGGAAACTCAGTCCGGGCAGGAAATACCCTCTGGCCTCCTGCATGACGGCAAGGTCCTTCTGGTACGAGAGATTAGACTTCTGAATGGCAATATTGTTTTCAAGCCCGATGCGGATATATTCATCAAGTATACCGTCCTGGGCGGTTGATGATATTGCCGGCTGACCCGCAATGACCAGCATCATTATCAGTTTTATTTGTGCCCTCATACGCCCGAATCCTTTCTTATTCCATTTATTATCATCATCATATTGGTTTCGATAAGTTTTTCATGGTTAAGGCCGAAAGCAGCCACCATTTCGGGGTTCAGCGAAATCAGCTGCATAAAGCTGTAGAACTGTATCCACACTCCATGAGTCAGGAGGTTAAGGTCTACGTCACTCCTGAAAAGGCCGCTTGCCCGGCCCCGTTTAAGCTCTTCCATGATAAGCAGATATGGGGACTCCTTTTCAAAAACCTCCTTTACCTCATTGCCTGTAAGTCCTGAGGGAATTGAGAAGCCCATTCCGACGGTAAGGAATATTCTGAAGTAGTTGTTATGTCTCAGGGCAAACTTCATGAATGATTCAGCCATTTTCCGGAGATTTATTAGAGGCTCGTTTCCGGGGGAGACTGAGCTTAACATCATGCCTGTCAATATCTTCATCCCTCTGACTGCGCAGTACCACAGAATAGCCTCTTTTGAGGGGAAATAGTTGTAGAGGGTGCCCTTCCCAAGTTCGGCTTCTCTGGCAATTTCATCGATGGTTGATGTGATGACTCCTTTGGTGGAAAAGATTTTTTCGGCAGCATCGAGTATCGCTTCTCTTCGGCTGCTACGTTCCCGCGATTTTCTTTCATTAACACCCATATGAACTACATTCGTAAAATGACCATCAGTCACAAAGTTATTCAAAAAATACAGGAAATCTTGTCCCGACCTCCTGTTTTTTTTGAATGAAATCAGAAGGAGATCATCATCCTGTTTCCGCCGCCGCCACCGAAACGGGGGTTTACAACATTGTTGTAGATAGAACCAAAGGTATAAGACAATCCGAAGTGGGTGAAATAGGAGTACTGTGTTTCCAGTTCTCTCCTTCGCAGAAGTATCTCTTCGGGTGTTGCGCCTCCCTTAACCAGAGCCAGCTGATCGTGAACGAAACTGAATGATCCCCCCATATTGAAAGATAATCCCTTTGCAATCCTGAAGTCGACAGAGCCGCTCAATCCAAAATTATTTTTTGAGAAGTCGTGGAGGTAATTCCGCCAGTTGAGGTTCATTGATACTGACCCCCACTTCTGGACCACCTCGTAGGCAGCCGATACTGACTGCATCAGCAGGTTTTCCTCAAGTTTGTCATAAATGGTTGAATCAGTGTAGTTATTGTATTCGA
>VGGM01000049.1 GCA_016868515.1 Bacteroidota bacterium
ACCTCTTGACGGGCTTGAAACAAAAGTTTCATCTCTGGTGCCGATATAGGTTGGGTTGAACTCAAATTCAGCCTGCATCAGAGCATAGTCACTGGTGTTTATCATAAGCGAGCCCCTGAACAGAGGCTCTCTGATTGCTTCTTTCTGAACGAATTCAATTACGTAGGCCGTCTGGTCGTCAATGGTGACAATGTCGGTCATACTGAAATTGTAAAGGGGCATGAACTCCTCGTCCATAAACTCAAATCTGTTTTTCATACCGTCGAGCACCAATGTACTGCCCAGACCTGCCTTAAGTCTGAGAACCAACGTATCGGATGCATCAATATTCTCAACCTTGCGGCTTCTCTCCACCTTAATCTGGTCAGTCGATGGTGAGGAGTAGGAGGCCTTGAATACTCTTACAACCGCTTCAGAGTAGACCTGAAGCTCTTTTCCTTTTTTCACACCTTCGCGGTAAAACCCCCACATTGTTGCTGGAGTTTCACCGAAATTTACACTGGTTGCCTCAACGCACCTTCTTATTATTTCCTCTGGAATCTGGCTGCGGATTATTATTTCCGGGATAGGAATGTAATCTCTCGACATTGCTATGTTAAAATCGTTTCCCAGGGCTTCCCTAACCGGGATATTACGATTCAGGAACCCAATAAACGATACACTTAAAGTATCTTCAACCAAATCAGCCGTAATCGAAAGGGAGAAGAATCCATCGATGTTTGCAACAGAACCTCTGGGTTTGTTGCGTATTGCAACTGTGGCAAATGGCAGTGGTTCCCCCGTCTCCCTGTCAGTTACCTGTCCCTCGATTCGTATTGCATTACCGGGGGAGCTGAGTATGGCATCCGGAGACATCCCGGGGAACACTTTTGAAATAATTATGTGGTTTCCAATTACAGTCAGCCTGATGGAATCTTTCTGGAAAATTCCCCGCAGTATTTCGGAAACCGAACTGTTGTCTGATATCAGTATTGTTTTCTCTTCGGGGTTTACAATCCTGGAATCGTAGGTTAAATAGTACCCGGTGCGTCGGCTAATAAGGTTTAATGCGTTGCCTTTCCGTATTTCGCCTTCATTGAAGCTGTAAGCATTATTAAGGACAGCATTTTGTGATTTAAGAGATATATGAGGGGCAGACAGCAGTATGGCCCAGAAGATGAATAAGCTGATATCGGCTTGACGGGACAAGTCAGTCCATATTTAAATTTACTGCTGTGAAAATACATAAACTCTTCCGTCCTTTTTCCAGGCAAGGTTAAAAGTTGCAGAAATAATCTGAATGATCTCCAGTTCACTGACATTGTCAAAAGTGGTTGTAATAAGCTTTTCCGAAGCCATCTGGCTGTCAGCCTCAATCTCGATTCCGTAGGTACGTTTAAGATCGGAGAATACTTCTTCAAGGCTGGCCGCTTCATACTTAAGTATTCCGGTGTTCCATGCGAGATAATTCGGATTTTCGTTCAGGTATCTGACAGTTTTTCCTTCAGCAGTGCTGCCGATATAGCCTTCAGTAAGGACAATACCTGCCATATTATCTCCGGAGGAGAGCATGACGCTTCCCGAGTTCACAAATACCTCAACAACACCTGATTCACCACCAGTATTAATACTGAATGTGGTGCCAAGCACCTCTACGGAAGCACTGCCTGCAATTACCCTGAAGGGGAGGGCCTCGTCTCTCTCGACTTCAAAAAAAGCCTCCCCTGTAAGTATTACCTCACGGGCCGAGGCTTTGAATTCAGCAGGGTAACTTATGGAAGAGAACCGGTTAAGGGTAACACGACTTCCGTCGGGCAGGGTTACAGCCATGTTCTTCTGTTCGTGCGAAGCTACTGTTAATGGTTTCACAGAGTCGCCGGAAACAAGTTGCCAGGTAACATATCCAATCGATGCAATAAGCAAAAGTGATGCTGCGACCTTGATGGCTGAAATCACTGAAGCCGGCAACCGGCTTATCCTGCTTAGTCTGGCAATATGTCCATCGGAAGCCAGCCTGTCATAAACCTTATTCCAAGCTGCTTCCGTATCGGGAGAGGCGGATGTTTTACCACACCTCCCTGTTTCCTTCCACAATTCCGAAGTAAGGGGCATGTCGCTCTCCGACAATATTTCGTTAACCTGAAAATCTGTCACTTCAGATCCTTCTCCCGAGATAAAGGCAGCTGCCTTACCCCACTTTTCTTCGCTGAACCCGTTCATATAAAAATCTTTTTCTTTCATAATCCTGTAACTGCTTTGCGAAACTCTTTCAGTGCCCTGCCCATATTTGCTTCCACAGTTTTTACCGAGATTGAGAGTTTACTGGCGATCTCGCTGTATTTTAATCCTTCGAACCTGTTAAGGCAGAAGATTTCGCAACATCGCTCAGGAAGATTCTCAAGCGTACGTGCGATTTTGTCCTGTAGTTCACCATACTGCATTTCCTGAAGTGGTGTTGGAGGTGATCCGGCATCAATTAGTGCCATTTCCGACTCGTATTTTCTTACTACCTTCCTGTGTTCTATCAGGTGCATGCATCTGTTGTAGACTGAGCGGAACAGGTAACCGTTCAGTGAACTCTTAATCTCTGTCTTTTTCCTGTCAGCCCACAGCCTGTAGAAGAGGTCCTGAACAATCTCCTCGGCCGTATCTTTATCCCTGACAATAGTTGAAGCATATCTGACCAGGGGTGAATAGGAGGACCTGAAGAGCGACTCAAAAGCTCCGATGTCGCCGTTCCGTATACTCCCTGCAATGTCATCACCCCTGTTCATCAGCGCACTGTTATTTTTCCTCAAGGTCACTGAACCTCAGTCTTCTGCTCAGCCGGCGAATGGCCGCCTCGATACTCTGGTCAGGCTCAATTACGTTGTAATCGCCCCAGAACTCAGGATCGGAGAATGAGTCGACCTTATCGGAGAACACATCGGTGTACCTTACTCTCTCTTTACCTGCAAATTTAATAACTTCCTCCGCAGTCCGGTCAGTAATGGCGATTTCCGACATTGTTGTGTAGGTTGAGTTGAAAAGCCTCCTCTTCCAGTCAACAATGAATTTCACTTCAGCTCTTGAATAGGCAAAGTAGTACTTACCATCGTTCTCCCGGTAAGACACCCTGTAGCTTGCCACCTCGGGGGTAACATCCATCCCCAGCGGTTTTTTTCTGATAAACAGGTTTTTGGCCTCTTCCATATTTGTAAGGTTGAGGCTGAACTCTACTTCTCTCACCGCAAAGTTACTGGTCTGGATGTAGAATTTGCCAAGAAACAAGGGTATTTCATATTCCGGTTTCTGTTCAAATTCAACCACATAATGCGGATTATCGTCAATCATTATGATGTTTACGAGTTTATAGTCATAGAACTCCATCGCCTCTCTTGTCAGAATCGACTCGGGGTATTTCACAAGGTCCATTTGAAGTGAGGTAACCGGACCGCCCTGAAGTTTAAACAAAACTGTATCCATTCTGGTTACATCCGACCCCTTCCTTCCCTTATAGATTCTTATTGCATCGAGCCTCAGGTCACTATGATAAGGCGCCTTAAATATCTCCACAACAGCCTCACCAATAGCCACATAGTTGCGATTCTTCTTGATGGTCTCCCTGTAGAATCCTGTCATCAGGTTTGGCAGATTGGTATAATTCTCATGGAATGACGAAATGGCTTTCTCAATAATCTCAGCTGGCGAGATCGGTCTGATTGTGACCTCCTGAAGGGCAATCCTTGCCGGAACCAGGGATATATTGTTGCGATAGCCGTTCTCCCGCATCTCACTGAAGGGTACAGTTTTATTGGTGTAACCTATGTACGAGAATTCCAGACCTTTTCCCTTTTCTTCATTCGGGATCTTGATAACAAATTCTCCGTCGATATTGGTTACTGTGGCAATGTTCGACTGCTGCAGGGCCACAGTTGCAAATACGAGAGGTTGCCCCGTCTCTGAATCAACCACTTTGCCCCTGAATGTGGTAAAGTAATCCTGAGAGTCGTTTTTCACTTTAGCGGCGATATCTGCCGCATACAACTGAACTGCCAATACAGTTGTTATAACTGCTGCAATTACTCCTGTTAATCTTTTACTTGTTATCATGACATTATTTATTTGAGTTAAATTTCATGTTGGTGTTCTCAACCTTAAGACAGCCAGCGCCTCTTTTACCCTATTAAAATCATCAGATTTCAGTGCAATATTTCCGTGAGTTGTTGTATATTACGGCTTTCGTTGTAAATTGATGCTCACTACCAAAAGCTCCATGCCATGAAACTCATCAAAAGAATTTTGTCCTGGCTGCTGGCAATTATTATATTAGGGATACTTGCCTCGGTTGGAATCATAAACTCTGTCAGAAAAGGCGCACTGCCTGTCTATGAAGGAACCCTGGTTCTTAATGGCCTCGACCAGAAAGTCGATGTCTACTTTGATGAAAGAGGAATGCCTCATATTTATGCAGGAACCGAGAAGGACCTCTATTATGCAACCGGGTTCCTTATGGCCAGGGAAAGGTTATGGCAGATGGACCTTATAAGACGGGCAACAAGGGGAACCCTTTCGGAGATATTCGGTAAGGATTATATTGATACTGACATGTTTCTGAGGAGTCTCTGCATGACCGAAAAGTCAAAAATGCTGCTTGCCAATTCATCTTCTGAAGTTACCGGAGCGATACAGTATTTCTGTGATGGTGTGAACAGGTATATTGAAGGACAGGGCAACAGGCTTCCGCCTGAGTTCAGGATTCTCAGGTACAGGCCCGAGCCATGGACGCCTGAGGATGTTACCAACATAATAGGATATATGGGGTGGGACCTTGCTTCCTCAACACTGTCAGAAGATATATTCAATTACAGGCTGATGAGTAAGCTTGGAGCCGACGGGGCAGAGAAAATCATACCTGACTGGAAAGCAACACTTTCATATGTTTTTCCCGATTTTACAATCGATGAAAAGCTCCTTAAAGAAGCAGGAAGTTTTATCTCGTCGGGCGAAAAGCTTAAGATGCTAGGTATTCAGTCGTTTTCGGGAAGCAATAACTGGGCTCTTTCGGGGCAACGCACAACCACAGGGAAGCCATTGCTATCGAACGACATGCATCTTGGCCTCAGCGCACCCGGTATATGGATGCAGATGCATCAGGTTGTCCCCGGAAAACTGAATGTTACCGGTGTAGCCGTACCGGGTCAGCCATTCATCGTTGCCGGGCACAATGAGAAAATTGCCTGGGGAATGACAAACCTTATGGTGGATGATATTGATCTTTTCAGGGAGACGACTGATACAGCCATGCCTGGAAAGTATCTCTTCAACGGTACCTGGATGGAGATGGAGAAGAGGGAGGAGACTATCAGGGTAAAGGGTGGAACCGCTGAAAACCGTACTCTGTTTTTCACACATCGGGGTCCCGTTATATCATCAATGCGGGGCATAAGCGATGCCGTTCTCTCAATGAGATGGTCGGGATATGACCTCAGTGATGAGATTTATACGGTTTACCACCTTAACAGGGCTGCCTCATGGGACGACTTTCGCGATGCGATAAGCAGGTTCAGGTCAATAAGCCAGAACTTCGTTTATGCCGATGTTGAAGGCAATACCGGGCTGCACACCGGCGGAGGGATACCTGTCAGGTCGGGCCACGGAACACTTATCAGGGATGGTTCAACCGATGCCCACGACTGGGTTGGCTATGTACCCTTCTCACACCTGCCATACTCGTTCAACCCTGAATCGGGGTATGTATCATCGGCAAACAACAAAACCGTTTCCGATGATTATCCCTATTATGTTGCCACCTCATTCGCAATGCCATACCGTATAAACCGTATCAGGGATATGATTGGAGAGAAGGAAGTGCATAACATCGACGATTTCGTGCGTATGGTAACCGACCAGAAATCATCATATGCAGGCATGCTTGTCCCGGTTCTCCTGCAGGCTCTTCCGGTTGACGGAGAATACGGTGATGACCGCGACAAGGCAAAAAGACTTCTGGAGGAATGGGATTTTGTTATGTCGCCCGATAGCGAGGCAGCAACAATGTTTGAGTTCTTCCGCGTAAGCCTTGCCCGCGAACTTCTGGCCGACGAGCTTGGCGAGTTATTCAACCAGCTTCCTGAAGTATACCGCGATTATTACATATACAGGATTATAATGAGCGGACCTGATAAATGGGTCGATCGCAGGGAGACTGCCGAATTTGAAAACCTCAATCAGATAATGAGGGATGCTTTCAGGATAAGCGTTGAGGAGATGGTAAAGGTTGTTGCTGAAAGGGGGTTGACTGACTGGCAGTGGGGCGATCTGCACAGGCTTGAGCTACAGCATCCTATGGGGTCGGTAAAGATACTGAACAGGCTTTTCCGGCTTAATTCTCCATCATACGCAACAGGTGGGAGCTATCATACCGTAAGCCCCTACTCATATGGAAGGGAGTTTATGGTTGATAACGGAGCTTCACAACGACATATATACAGCACCGGTAACTGGGATGAGTCTCTGAGTATAATTCCGACCGGAAATTCGGGTGTTCCTGCAAGCCGGTTCTATCTGTCACAAACTGAATACTATGTGGCCGGGAAGTTTTACCGCGATCATTTTTCAGACCAGACGGTGAGGGATAACGCACTTTACAACCTGACACTAACACCCGGGAAACAGGGACAGAAGAGATAAGGTCAGACGGTCATTACCTCCTTCTCCTTGGCGGCTACAACCTTGTCGATTTTGGCTGAATAGTCGTTGGTAAGTTCCTGAACCTCCTCAACGGCTCCCTTCTCAACATCCTCGGGCAGCCCGTCCTTCAGGAGTTTTTTAAGCTCATCGTTAGCCCACTTTCTTGAATTTCTGATGCTTATCTTAGCTGTTTCGCCTTCATTCTTCACCTGCCTGACAAGCTGGACACGCCGTTCTTCAGTCAGGGGAGGGATGTTGATTCTTATCAGCTCGCCATTATTGATTGGTGTGACACCGAGATTTGCAGCAAGAATGGCTTTCTCAATCGGTGAGAGCATTGTTCTATCCCATGGCTGGATAAGGATGGTCTTGGCATCGGGGGTGTTTATGTTTGATGTCTGTACAAGTGGCGTGGTTACACCGTAATAATCGATTGTAACCCCCTCAAGAAGAGCGGGATTGGCTCTTCCGGCCCTCAGACGGGCAAGTTCATTTTCGAGGTGTTCGAGTGCTTTCTGCATCTTCTCTTTCACCTCGTCCATTATCAGGTCTACATATTCGGTCATATTATTTCTTGTTTAAGGGTTTCCGGTAGGGAGTGCAGCAAAAATAGTAAAATTACAATATAGTGAATACTAAAGATGTACGAGAGTACCTTTTCCATCACCATCAACAACCTTCATCAGGGCCCCCTTTTCATTCATATCGAACACGATTACCGGAAGCCCGTTTTCCCTGCAAAGTGTAAAGGCAGTTATATCCATTACCTTAAGCCGCTTGTCAATTACCTCATCAAATGTTACTGATGTGTATCGCACGGCATTCCTCTCCTTCTCAGGGTCGGCCGAATATACTCCATCCACCCTGGTGCCTTTCAGCAGAACATCTGCATTCAGTTCCACTGCTCTCAGAGCTGCGGCAGTGTCGGTTGTGAAAAACGGATTACCGGTTCCACCTCCTATGATGCATACATATCCTCTACCCATCGCATCAACTACCTTGTCGCGTGAATAGAGTTCGCCGACAGGTTCCGTACGAATTGAGGTGTAGACCCTGGCCAGACCTCCCAGTGATGTTATAGTACTCTCCAGGGCAAGGCTGTTGATGATTGTGGCAAGCATACCCATCTGGTCTCCCTTAACCCTGTCGAAGCCTTCTCCGGTTCCGGCCAGTCCCCTGAAAATATTTCCACCGCCAATCACTATACCGATCTGACAGCCCATGTTTGCCAGTGTGATTATTTGTCCGGCATAGGTTTCGAGTGTTTCATTGTCGAGGCTCTCTCCTGATTTGCCTGCCAGCGATTCACCACTGAGTTTTAGCAAAATGCGCTTGTACTTCATCTGCTTTGAAATGTTAGGCATACGAAAGTAAGGAATTGCGGCGGAAAATAAAAAATCCCTCCACAGAAACACGGAAACCAGTGGAGGGATATATAGCCGCAGGAGCGGCCGGGACATTAAATGCCAGACATATAACACCAGCGGAGTTGGTTTGTTCATCCCGGGGCACAAAACCGGTAAGCCGGCCGGAAAAAAAAACTGGCACGGACAAAAATCCGCGCCAGCTGGAATCTTCGGGAATAAACTGTTA
>VGGM01000050.1 GCA_016868515.1 Bacteroidota bacterium
CATCTCTACCGCTTTGGTCGGGCAATGTTCCGAGCATGCCCCGCAATCGGTCTTTTCTGTATGTACTATACAGTTCTCCTTTATAAACCTTGCCACGCCCAGCTGAGTAAGCTTTTTTGCTTCCGTGGCAAGTGGCATCAGAGCCCCGGTAGGACATATTTCAGTACAGATAGTACATTCAAAGTTGCAGAAACCCCTGTGGTAATCCATCCTTGGCTGCATTATACCGGCAATTCCATACTCTGCTATGGAGGGGTGAATCACATTCTTGGGGCAGGCGCTTATACACAATGAGCAGGCTGTACACCTTGAGAGAAAGTTCTCAATTGAAGTTGCCCCCGGCAGGCACACAGGCAGGTTCTTCTTCTCCCTTACCGTGCTCTGCTTTTTGGGAACCGGAACATCCCTGCCCCTGGCTGCATCGCCAATTCCAGCCAACAGAAATAACAATCCGACCGTGAAGCTCCTCTTCCCCTCATCTGGCACATAACCATCTGACTGCAATCTGCCCCTGTAAAGACCATATGATATCGCCTTTTCACGACACGCAGTAATGCAGTTGAAACATCCCACGCACCTTGAGTTGTCTATATCCCTGCCGTGAAAGTCAATACATGAGGCCTTGCAGGCTAAAGCGCACCTCCCGCAACGTGTACAGCCTGAATGATCGATATTTATTCTCAGAACCGAAACCTTCGAAATAAGACCCAGCAGGGTTCCTGCCGGGCAAATGGTATTGCAGTACAGCCTTCCCTTCATTACCGACATCGCAGCAACCAGCAGAAAGAACACAACCGGTATAATGTAGGCGGCGATGGTTACTCCTTTAATATCAATCCTGTACAATGAGTAAATATCACCTCTGTTCAGAATTCCGGCAATCGCATTGTTTAGCAACAGAACAACAGGCTTCAGAAAATAGGTTGTGAATCGCCCGAAAATGCTGTAGGGGTCGAGCAGGGAAACCATATAAATACCCCCCGTGATGGTAACCAGAATGGTAATCACCAGAATACCATAACGAATAATGGTATATGGCTTACCGTAGCCGAATCTTCTGAATCTCCTCCTGATGAGTCCCCCAAGCCTGCTGCCGGCATCCTGTATAATACCAAGCGGGCAAATTGCCGAACAGTAGGTCCTGCCCGTAAGAAGTGTAAGTATCAGAATAACCGCGAACCCCGCTGCCGCCACTGACGGCAGGGTGATGTATTTTATCAGTGAAGGAACAAACTGCAGATAAAGAATAGTGCCTGTATAACTGTCGGGAAGGATATCTCTGAAATCGATAAAAACAAATGCCGTGGCCATTATAAACACAACGGCAAAAAATATCCTTATCCGCTTCAGCAGGCCGGATCTCATCAAGATTACATTTTAATCCTGTGAATGTTCATTGATTCAAGGTTCATGGTTCCTGCCCCCATTCTGCTGGCAATCTTTATGTAATCAATCTGTTCAGGATTCAGGTTCATCATTTTCGCTGCAGCTGTATCAACCGCCACCCAGTCAGGTGAAATAAGCAACGATTTCATCTGTACCAGATCATCAACCGAAACACCCCTTGGGCCGTTTTTGAGCATTACGTTATAACAATCAACAATGTTAAGCGCAGGTTTACGTTCATACATCGTAAAATCGGCAATACACTGATGCAGGTTGTTGGAATGCCAGAACCTTCTGTCCCAGACAACTCCCATCATGTTTTTAATAGCCGCTGTCATCTTTGCCGAACTGTGATGCTTCAGTACCGGAACATTAATGAATACATCGCAATCAAGAATTAGCTGATGAACCTTCGCACTTTTAAGTATCCTGGCCCCTGGTATGGTTACATTCTGATAATAGCTCTCACTGTTTCCGGGCACAATTTTGGCCCCGGCCTCCTTTGCAGCCCTCTCAATGCCCGAATTGCTGTAGCATCGAACCCAGTCATCGCATGTATTATCAAAGACATATACCTCCTTCGCACCAGCCCTGAAACAATGCTCTGCAATGCGCTTCACAAGCCCGGGATGTGTGTTGGCTCCCTTGTCGGGCGTCACGTCCCAGCCAATGTTTGGTTTGATTACAACCTTCTGTCCCTTCGATACATAACGTCCTAATCCGCCAATCGACTGTATGCCCAGATCGAACATCGCTTCGGGCGATCCTCCCATCACGGCAACCATGTCATAACCAGCCAATGGAGGAACCGGGGCCGCCAGACCACTGCGGTTACCCAGAGCCATGGCTGCACCTGCGGCTATGCCTGCAGCGGTTCCCTTCTTAATAAATACCCTTCGCTTCATATGAGACTCTCAAAATTTGGAACGGAAAAATACGTTTTTTTTTCCGATATTGCGTTGCCATTTTACTTGTAAAGCATAACTACAGAATGACAATCCTTTACTACGACTGCTTCTCCGGAATAAGCGGTGACATGAACCTGGGCGCAATGATCGACCTTGGTGTTGACCCCGCCTGGCTGAAAGCAGAACTCGTAAAACTTAACCTTCCCGGTTGGGAACTGGTCGCAGAGAAAGATCAGCGCCATGGTATCCACGGGACAAAAGTAACCATTGTTCAAACCATCCATGAACATGCACACCGGCACCTCACCGATATTGAAAAAATCATAAACGGAAGCAGCCTCAGCAACATGGTTAAGGAAACAGCCATAAAGATTTTCAGGGTTATTGGCAATGCCGAAGCAAAGGTTCACAATATACCCGTGGAAAAGATACACTTCCATGAGGTAGGAGCCATCGATTCAATTATTGATATTGTGGGTGCAGCAATATGCTTCCATCACCTCAGGCCCGATGCCGTGGTTGTTTCGCCTGTTGAACTTGGCGGCGGATTTGTAAAATGCGCTCACGGAATAATGCCGGTTCCGGCACCGGCTACCGCTGAAATTGCCAAAAACCTCACAGTAAGATATAACGGTGTCGGTTTCGAGGCAACCACACCCACCGGGGCTGCCATTCTCTCGGTCTTCACCTCCACTTCAACTGAAATAAACCTGCCGCTAAGGGTTTTAAAGACAGGCTATGGCGTCGGTCATAAAGAGGATCCTGAGGTTCCAAATCTTCTCAGAGTTTCACTTGCCGAAACCGACTATCACGCTCCTGCCCGGCATGAGGCACTTCTGATTGAATGCAATATTGACGACATGAACCCGGAATTGTACAGTCACATTTCCGACAGGCTCTTCACCGCAGGTGCTGCCGATGTCTACCTCACCGAAATCATAATGAAAAAGGGCCGACCGGGAATAATCCTCAGCGTCATATGCGAAAAGGGCATTGAAACGGCCATTAGGGAAACAATATTCAGAGAGACTACCACAATAGGTGTCAGAACCTCTGCATTTCAAAAAAGCACCCTCGGGAGAAAATCGGTGGAAATTGAAACAGAGTTCGGTAAGGTGACATTTAAACTCTCATTCTATGGTGGCAAAATTGTCTCGGCCAAACCCGAGTCAGATCAATGCAGGGAAATAGCACTCAGCCATGGTCTTCCCCTGAGGGAGGTAATGACCCGACTCGCCCGGGTGGCCCCCGATAAGGAAATTGATGACTAAATCAGGACTGCAAAATGAATATAACTGAGCTTAAGCAATTACTGGAAAGTATCAGGGAGGGTCAGACTGATGTTGATTCAGCCCTTGAAAGACTAAGGTACTTCCCATATTCTGATCTGGGTTATGCAGTTATCGATCATCACAGGGAGGTACGTACAGGGTACCCCGAGATAATATTCTGCCCCGGCAAAACAGTCGACCAGGTAACAGGAATATTCTCGGCTATGGCTCAACGGGAAAACAATATCATCGCAACCAGGGCAACTGCCGAAGTTTTTGAAGCTGTTGCGAAACTGTTCCCGGAAGCCAGATACTTCGAACCTGCCAGAATCATAAGCCTCAGGAAGAAAGAGAAAGAGCCGCCACCAACCTCAATAGGAATAATCTCTGCTGGAACATCCGATATGCCGGTGGCAGAGGAGGCCGCAGTAACAGCAGAATTGCTTGGCAACAGGGTTGTCAGAATTTACGATGTAGGGGTAGCCGGAATTCACAGACTCATTGACAAACTCCCCCGGATAAAACAATGCAGGGTGGTGGTTGTAGTGGCAGGAATGGAAGGTGCACTTGCCAGTGTGGTGGGCGGACTTGTCGATAAACCTCTGATTGCTGTCCCAACCAGCGTGGGATATGGAGCCGCCTTCTCCGGATTGTCTTCTCTGCTAACCATGCTTACCAGCTGCGCTGCCGGCATTACTGTTGTTAATATCGACAACGGGTTCGGTGCCGGCTTCGCTGCCAGCCGCATAAACCACCTTTAAAGGAACACATCCTGAAGAATTGGGACATCTGCTGCTATCAACTGCTTATCTTCCACCCCTGGCATATTTCGGGGCACTGGTCAGCCATGGATGCATTATTATCGAAAAACATGAGAACTTCATCAAGCAGACCTACCGGAACCGTTGCATAATAGCAGGGCCGAACGGACTGCAAACTCTTACGGTACCGGTGCTCAGAGGCAGCTTCCATAAAGTTGGCATTGGAGAACTTGAAATTGACTACAGCAGGCGATGGATCCCTGTCCATTCAGGAGCTATATCGGCAGCATACAGAAACGCTCCTTATTATCATTTCTATGCCAATGATCTGATTGACATAATATCAGAAAGGCATAACCTCCTTATTGAACTTAACACAAAGCTGCTGGTCTATATACTTGATATTCTTAAAATCAAAACCGCAATCTGCTATACAGGATCTTTTGTCCACCCCGATAATAACCCGGATGATATGAGATACCTGTTTTCACCCAAGAGAGCTGAAAAGTTCCCGGCCTCAATGAGTTTTACTCCTTACATTCAGGTATTTCATGAGAGACACGGATTTCTTCCAGATCTCAGCATAATTGATCTGCTGTTTAATCTGGGCCCCGATGCAGCCTCATATCTTAAAACCGTAGTCCAAGTGTGGCCGTAATTGTGTTCTTTGTTGCCTCAATTGTTACAGGATCGATATTGTAATAGTTGTACATGAAGTATTTCGATGAACTGGTAAGACTTGAAAAGCCCATATCGAAGTAGAATCCTGCCTGCCTGAAGCCTATTCCTCCGGAAACGACCTTCTGGAATGTGTCACTGTTGGCTTCTGTCTCACTGAATGCCTTACCGTACCGGCCGTATCCTCCCCTAAGGTACAGTGCACCGATCCGGTATTCTGCCCCACCCCTGAGGTTTTGAGTGCGCGTGAATACATCCTTGATTGAGCTGTTCTCATCATAGTAGTCATACCCGTCGCTCGCGTCACTGAACCTGGTAAGGCTGTAGTCGATCATCTCATAGTCAAAGCTGACTGTTGCTGATTTCCCAATCTGAACTGCAGCCCCGCCAAGAAGCCTGAAGGGAGTTGTAAGCCTGTAATCGAACCTGAAGGCATCGGTTTGGAACTCATACCTGTCGCCATCGTCAAAGGTTGATGTCAGATCCTCATAATAATACTCATTGACACGATATATTGTGGGGCTGTGTACCGCGACTCCCAGCCTTACGAACTCTACCGGGAGGAATATCAAACCTGCCTTAAGATTGAAACCTGTTCCATTTGCCTCGTAATGATCAATATAGGAGAAGCTGTTAAAGTCGAATATGGCATTTGAGGGATCGGTTTCAAGATGTTCATAGTGTCCTGTATAATTGAATCTTGACAATCCAAGAGTTGCTCCGGCAAAAACAGTGTTATTGAAATTGGCTCCTATCGAGAATGAGTGTTCCCCGCTAAAGCCGTCATTGTTAATTACCCTTCTCACTGTCTGTCCGTAGGTGGAATTTGTTTCTTCACCATATCGTGAGAATACGGTGGCATACTCCATCCCTCCGGTTCCGGCTACTGTATCAATAAGCCATGCATCATATGCCATTCCGGCGGCTCCGGTAAGGTTTGTATACATAATGCCATCGCTCACCGTTTGCCAGTAATCAGCCATGCTGCTGGTTGAATTTACACCTCTGATTACAATATTGTTATTGAAATCGTTGGTCATATTATAGGCATATCCGAAATTGAGTGATACCAGTCCGCTCTGACTGCCCTGCTGTACCAGGGGAATTACAAGTCCGAATTGTCCGATGTTAAAGTTGTACCTGAAATCTTCTTCACTGGATGTGAAATAGGTAAGGGCCTTGTTATAACCGATATGCGGAGTAAAGCTGAATTCCGTTTTTCTGAATACTGCCGTTCCGGCCGGGTTCAGGACCATTGATGACAAGTCGCCCCCCAATGCAGTGAAAGCACCTCCCATTGCACTGAATCTCGCGGTTCCCGTATAGAATTGCTGACTGTACCTTAAGGCATCATCAACATTCTGACCTGCAATATTTACCCCGGTTAGGGCTATAACAATGGCTGCTGCAAGATATCTGCTTTTCATCTTAGTAAATTGTTAAACAATAAATAATACTATAGTCTCTACCTTCTCCCGCTTGAGGAAGTCGAACTGGTTCTTCCACTGGATGAGGAACTTGAAGTCCCCGAGCTCACCGACCTTCCTGATGATGATGATGATGATCCGGATGAACTAACCGACCTTCCTGAACTAATCGAAGAACTTCCCGAACTGATTGATCGTCCTGAAGAGACTGACGAGCCTGAAGAGACTGAACTCCGGCCTGAATTAACCGGTATTGAGACTGAAGAGCCTGAAGAGGAACGTCCGGTACTGACAGAACTGTTCACGGAAGTGTTGATCCTGCTCTGAGTCGATGTTACCGATTGTGTCCTGTTCACCGGCACCGACGAACCTGTTGATACACTTCTGTTTACCTGTCCTGACGAACCGCTGTTCACACCGGTTGATGTGCGGTTTGTGGTGGTTCCCGCCCCGGATATCACCCTGGTTGTTGAAGATCCCTGACCGGTTGTGGTTGAAGTTGTATTCGTCCTGCTGTTATTGTATGAGGGTCGTGTGGTAACCCTCGGATTACTGTAGGTGGGGGTGTAGGTCCTGTCGGTTGTTGTGTATCCCGGTCTGACAGACTGGCCTGTCTGGTTCGTTTGTGAAGCTGCACTGCGTCTCGAACCGTCAACATCAAGGGTAACCCCCGAACGTCCGGTTGAGAGTGAGGTACCCGTTCCGGTTAATGCGTCTGTATCTGATGCAACCCTCCTCGATTCAGTGCCAGCCGGTGAGCCGCCGGCAGGCTGCACGTTTCTCCTGCTGCCCAAACCTGGTTCATTTACCCCTGCCCGTCTGTCACCGTTCAATGCAAAGCTGTTGGTAGAAGTACTGTAGGTCTGCCTTCTTGCTACCGCAAGGTTTGATTCAGGCCGTGAGCCATAATAGTAGTACGAAGGATAGTAAAAATATCCGCCACCGTACCGGTTGTAGTAACCAGAGTATCCCCAGTAGAAGGGAGAGTAATATGAGTAGTAAGAGTGGTAAGGCATATATGACGGATAGTACCAGTAATCGTAATAACCTCCATACAGATAGGGAGTATGGTAGTAGAATGGAGAATATGCATAGTAAAACGGATCTCTCCAGTACGGATAGAAGTAACTTCCATAGAACCTGCTAATCCTGTATGAGTATGGCATCCCGTCGTAATACTCGAAAGGGCTCGACTGGTCATTGTCATATACTGCAACCTCCTCCTGATATTCAACATTGTCATTGTAATAGTCCGATACCAGGGTGTCGGCACTGTAAACATTGTTGTAATATTCACCTGCTGCAGCTGGATTCTGAGAAGCAGGTACCTGTGATGCAATTGCTGCATCCGATGCCCTGTAGTAAAGATCATCTGCATCTGCTCCCATATACAACATTGACGAGCAGGAACTTAAGATCATTACCATTATTGACCCTATATAAACCGGTGCTTTCATTTTGTCCTCCCTCTGTTTGGTTTTCCCGTTGAATATGCACAAATACTGTACCAAGATAGTGTTTCTACGGCTAATCTGTATCACTCTTTTTCACACGCCTTGAGTCAGATGATTTGGTGGCTGTTCCGGTGTCGCTCTTCTTGGCCGTGGTAGTGGCTCTTCGGTCAGTTGAACTACTCTGAACACTACCCGAAGTTTTACCTGTCTGGGTGGTGGTTCTGCGGTCAGAACCTGAACTTACCGTTGTGCTCTTGTTGTTGCCGGTATTCGTATTGGTTGTCTG
>VGGM01000051.1 GCA_016868515.1 Bacteroidota bacterium
TTTGTTTTGATGGGCAAAGGTAATAAAAATGGAGGAATGGGTTGCGGGTTAGGGGAAGAGGGTGTAAAGGGGTTGCCGATAATGAGCTGTTTTTTTGCAGAATGTTATTATCCCCGCAGTTTTGTGTGAATGTTTTTGGTACTTTTATTACTCTGTTTACCAGGTGGTCCCACATAATAACCAATTCCATAATGAAAAAGATCATTCTGACAATACTGGCAGGCTGCCTCGCCGGTCAGATGTTCGCTCAGAACCAGAACAGGCTGGACAGCCTGATGCACAGGCTTAACCAGGAGAAGACCGACACGGGTAAGGTAATGCTCCGGATAAGGATCTCACACGAGCTTCAGTATCTCGATATCATTGAGGCCGAGGATATTGCAAATAATGCACTCAGCGAAGCTGACAGGCTCAGTTTCGGAAAGGGTATAGCAGGAAGTTGGCTTCAGCTAGCCAACATTGCCCAGGTAAAGGGAGATTTTACAATCTCCGAAATCAATAACCGGAAGGCCCTTGAAGTATATGAATCAACCGGCGATCAGTCAGGGATTGCGATAGTCTATAACAACCTCGGAATACTTGCTCATAATCAGAGCCGCTATGAGGAAGCAATGGGGCTCTATCGCAAATCGCTTGATATAAACACCAGAATCGGACGGCAATCGGGCGTGGCAACCTCACTATTCTGTATCGGTACGGTTCATGAAAACCTGTCAGGGAATGACAGCGCCCTATACTATTACCTCGAGGGACAAAGGATAAGCGAAGCTATCAGGGACACCCGACTGATTGCCTATGCAAAAACCAGTATTGCAAATATCTACTACCGGATGTCGGATTACACGCGATCGATGGAATACAATATTGAGGCAGTTGATCTGTTCAGGTCGGCCGGAAATGAATATGGCGTAATGAAGGTTTATATCTCACTGGCCCAGACCGCCGTACTGCTTGACAGCCTTGACAAGGCCGTCTGGTTTTACATTCATGCTTTCCGTACGGGCATGAAGCTTGAAAGCAAAACCGACCTGGCAATCATAAGCCACTCGCTGGGTCATCTTTATGAACAAACAGGGCAGACTGACTCTGCCGCTATTAGCTATGAACGGGCGCGGTTGCTTTACGACCAGACAGGGAACAGGGAGAACTATGCCCAGGTTCTTATCTCTTCGGCAAGGCTGACGGGCGGAAAAATGAACTACATGGCTGCCGTCGCCCTTCTTGAGGAGGCAGTGGAAATCGGACTGGCAATTAACTCACCTTCAGTGCTGATGAGCGCTTACGATGAACTGGCAGGGACATGGGCCGCACTGAACAATTTCGGGAATGCTTACTTCTACATGAACCGCTATTCCACTTTGAAGGACTCCGTTCTTACTGTGGAGAGACAAAGGCAGATTCTGGAATTGCAGACACAATTTGAGACAGAGAAGAAAGAGAAGGAAAACGAACTCCTTAAGAAAGACAGGAAGATACTTCAGACAACACGCAACTCACTCATAATTGGCGCCTTATTGTTGACAACAATAGTAATTATTGTGCTGAGGAACCTCTCTGTCAAAAAGAAAGACAACCGCTTGCTACGCCTTCAGCGTGATGAAATTACACGGCAGAGGGATATTGTAGAGACACAGAAAACTGCCATTGAGGACAGCATCCGGTATGCAAAACGTATACAATCAGCCATGCTTCCCCCCGTCGCGCAGACTGACGAAATCCTGCCTGAATCATTCATTCTGTACCTGCCCCGCGATATTGTGAGCGGGGACTTTTACTGGATAAGGCAGATCAGCCAGTCAAGAGTACTGGTGTGTGCTGCCGACTGCACCGGTCATGGTGTTCCAGGGGCACTTATGAGCATGCTGGGTATGTCACTGCTTGCCGATATTATTAATACCGGAATAGACCGGATAAGGAACAACCTTTACACGCCTTCAGGGATACTCAGCGACCTGCGCGACAGAATAAAGGTCTCACTGCGTCAAACCGGAAGGGAGGGAGAATCACGCGACGGAATGGATATGACAATAGCAATTGTCGACACTACGAACAGGTCGGTAATCTGTTCGGGAGCCAACAACCCGGTCTATCTGGTGACAAACGGCACCCTTACCGAACTCAAATCGGTAAGGAACCCGATAGGCATTCATCCTAACGAGTCCCGGTTTACCGACCATGAAGCTACCCTTGAGCGGGGTTCAATGATATACCTGTTCTCCGATGGCTTCTACGACCAGATAAATCAGGATGGCAAGAAATTCCTTTCCAGGCAATTCAAGGGTTTACTTGAAGAACTCAGTGCCCTGCCACCAGCAGAGACTTGCACCAGGCTCAGCGACACTTTCCATAAATGGAAGGGTAGTGAGGACCAGGTTGACGATGTACTTGTAATAGGTATTAAGGTTTGACCCGGAAAAGCATAAAAGAGTTAAGCATTGGCAAGTGTAACCAGGGCCCTGAACATCCTGAAGGCATTGATGAAGTCAGGCTGGGTGTACCTTACAGTGCGTGCTGAAACCCTCTCCACACCAGGCACCAGTGAGGCATTCTCGGCCTGATGACTGTATAGAAAATCGATTTCAACCACGTATGGAGCAGAAGGCTTGTAAGGCCTGAAAACAGACAGCTTTTTCAGTGCCGCCGCGGTATTGGTCCTGATAAGTTTCTGGGATTCGGAAGGTACCAGGGTTTTTGCGGCATACCTTCCTATCGCCTCCTTTGTTTCGGTTGTGACAACGTCGGGGCCAAGACTTTTCTTCACCTGTGCACACAGAGTAGCATCGCCGGCAATCATTACAACCGGCACATTGAAGTGCCCGGCTATCAGCGCATTAAGCTCCGATTCTCCTGTCTCCCTGCCGTTTACCTTAAGGGCATGAACCGCTGCTCCGGAATAGGTGTGGTCGAGAACACCATCGGCCGAACCTGCACGGGCGTGGTACCCGATAAAGATCACAGCATCGAATGTCTCATCTATACCCTGCATCATTCCCAGCGTTTTGGGGGAACCGGTTATAAGCCTCGCTGCGGGATTAATATCGCCGGCGATAAGGTTACGCATGGTGCTGTGAGAGTCGTTTACCACAATTTCGGTTGCCCCTGCATCAAGAGCCCCGAGAATTGCTGCGTTTGCTTCTTCAGTCATCCATTTTCTGGCCATGTTGTAATCGTGGCCGCCCATGGTAACCTGATCGCTGTTAACCACCCCGGCAACCCCCTCCATATCGACCGAAATAAATACCTTCAAACCCGTCTTCTGTGCACTGGCAGCAGAGACCGAAAGCGCTGCAACCGCAAACGCCGTTACCAAATATGACAACCTGAAATTCATTTTTATAACCTCCTGTTTAGTTTGTTTTCAATCTCAATCATCCCCACAAATTTAAAACTTTCCCATTACCCCCAACCATACCAACTCTGTGAACTTCCAACTCCGGTCACTCATATTGTAAAACATACCCCCAATCTGATGAAAAACCCTCCGCTTTACTTAGATTTGTTACTGTTAACCCCGAAAACCTGCACTTATGAAAAGGAGAAGCAACGTATGCGTTATTATTATCACGGTTGTGTCGCTGGTGATAGCGCCCTCAGCCGTTACAGGACAGGAAACCGTAACCCCTTCGTCAACAGGCAAGGCCGATACATACAGGGCCAAGACCAGCGCACTCGATTATCTCTCACGGAAGGAGGTTGTGACAAAGTTCGGAATTATATCCGACTCCATCTGGTCGTTTGCCGAGCTTGGAATGCAGGAGTTCAGGTCGGCTGAACTGCTGGCTTCAACCCTTGAGGCGGAAGGCTTTAAAGTAGAAAGGGGTGCCGCGGGAATGCCAACATGTTTTGTGGCAACATGGGGATCGGGTAAGCCTGTAATAGGTATTCTGGGCGAGTTCGATGCACTGCCTATGCTTTCGCAAAAGGCCGGGGTTCCGTACCAGGATCCGATTGTAGCCGGAGCACCAGGCCACGGCTGCGGGCACAATATGATGGGTGCCGCCGGAATTGCCGCTGCAATTGCCGTCAAACGCAGCATGCAGGAGAATAAGATAAAGGGGACAATAGTGTTCTATGGTTCACCCGCTGAGGAGACAATAATAAGCAGACCATACATGGTAAGGGCAGGTCTTTTCAGGGATGTTGATGCCGTTATCGACAACCACGCTTCATCAGGATTCTCAACATCGTACGGGGTGGGCGGAAATGCGGTAATATCGGTGCTTTTCACCTTCAGGGGCAGAACGGCCCACTCGGCCGGGGCGCCATGGTCGGCCAGAAGCGCCCTCGATGCCGTTGAGATTATGAACGTGGCTACCAATTACCTGCGCGAACACCTTCACTATACACAGCGAATGCACTACGTTATAACCGAGGGAGGGGAAGCTCCGAATGTGGTTCCCGACAAGGCAACCGTGTGGTATTATGTAAGGAATACCGACGCCCGCCTCGAGGATATGTACAACAGGGTTGTTGACTGCGCCAGGGGAGCTGCACTGGCAACAGGCACCGAACTCGCAGAAATAAGGGTACTCACCGGTGTGCACCAGCGCCATGCAAACAAAGGGATGGCGGTGCTGCTGCAAAAGAACATGGAACTTGTAGGGATGCCCGAATGGTCGGAAGAGGAGAATGCCTTTGCAAAAGCACTTCAGAAGGAGCTCGGGGCCAGGCAGTCGGGTTACCCCACTGCAGTTGGACAGTTGAGGACCCCCTCGGGAGTTGAGGTAGGGGGTGGTTCCTCCGATGTTGGTGACGTAACCCTGATTGCGCCGACAGCCACCCTGAATTTTCCCGGAGGAGTGCCGGGTGCAATAGGACATCACTGGTCGGCTGTTGCAGGATTTTATGGTACTGCCACATGGAAGGGGCTGAATGCCGGTGCAAAGGTGATGGCCGCCGCGGCTATCGATCTGCTGACAAAGCCGGAGGTACTTGCAGAGGTACGAAAAGAGTTTGAAGAATACTCAAAAACCCACCCGTATAAATCTTTCCTGCCGGAAAACGCAACCCCTCCCCTCGACCTCAACAGGGAGCTGATGGAGAAGTACAGGAGAAGGTGATTTCGGGCTTCGCCCTCCGTAGCTTTCTTCAACCTCCGAAGCTTTAGCGTAGGAGGTGGCGCAGGAGGGTTGCTGGTTACTGGTTCAGGGTTCAGGGTTCAGGGTTCAGGGTTCAGGGTTCAGGGTTGCGGGTTACGGGTTCGTAGTTTCGGGTACCAGGTAGTGGGTAATAGCATCTGAAGCTTCAGCTAGGTTTCTAATATACCTTAAAACCTGAGAATGAACCTATTCCTGATTCACTGGAAATTCCAGTATTAATCCTCAATTTAACCTTGTCTCCTGAAGAAAGCTTCATTGTGACAGACCTAGTGAGTTCTGATCCACTCGTAATGCCGCTATTAATCACTTCATAGAGGCTTCCGTTTAAAAGAAGTTTAATTTTTCTGGAATCACCGGCTCCGGTTGCTGTGTAGCCAATAGCAAAGGTGTATATTCCGCCAGTGGGAGCCGTAAAAGTGCCATTTACAAAGTCAAATCCACCCCCTTCATTATAGTCGTTCTCGGGAGCAATAAAGTCATAATCGGTTAACGGTGACAACCCTGAATCAGAAACAGTCTTCTTAGCCCTGAAAGCGACCATTGTTCCAAGAGAAACAGAATTGCCATTCGAAATTGTAAGCGTATTAGTCGACTGATTAAAGCTAATTGTTTGATTATCTGTGTTGTCAAGATAGGTCCCTAAATTAATATTGGTAGCAGTTGGGTTGTTTGTTATCCTTAGCATATGACTTGAAAGAGTCAGATCCTGAATCTCATTTGTCGGGTCGGCGTCGGCGTCGTTTTTCAGGGAGTTTAGGCTGATGGTGTTGCCACCGGAGATTGCAAGCTCGCCGGTTGATGAGTTGAATGTAAGCTGCCGTGAGAGGTCGATTGAGAATGATGAGTTTGTAAGGCCAAGAACCCTGGTAACAGGATTCCAGGTCAGCATCTGCTCATCCTTGTTGTCGAGGTATTTCGTAAGGTCGATTTCAGTTGCCTCGTTGTTGCGTGTTATCTTCAGGATATTGCCTGTAAGCCGCAGATCCTGTATCTCATTGGCAGGGTCGGCATCGGCATCGTTTACATCGAGAGCCGCGAAGGTGACGAAGTTGCCCCGGGTAATTGAGAGAGTGTCGCCCTTAAGCGAAAGGTACTGTATTTCATTGTTGGGATCGTGGTCGGCATCGTTTATCAGCGAGGTAAGGTTGACAGTGTTGCCCGGGCTGCCCGAGATAGTAAGGTTAGCGCCGTCGAACGACAGTTGCTGCTTGTCTGAGGCTGGGTCTCCCGGAGGCCCCTGCGGCCCTGCCGGTCCCTGCGGTCCTGCCGGACCAGGTTCAAGAGATTTGCCAGCATAAAGCGCATAGGGAACCGAAAGAAACTGCATGGTTCCCATATCGGAAAACTCGTTCGTAAACTTAATCTCCACCTTGAGGAAATGGTTTGCACTCCCCCAGTTTACCTGCGACAATTCGCCAGCCGACCCGCCAACGGGTACCCCTGAACCAACAATAATGGTAAAGACACCGTATCTGGTGGTTCTGACTGCCTGGTGCAGTTCCTGATAGACCACCTCACCCAGCGGTGTTCCGGAAATGACTGAGAACCGGATATCTATATTCCTGTCACTCAGCTCCTTGCCGGCATTGTCTCGGGCAACGGCCTGGTAGTGTATGCCCTGCGGAACCGATTGCGCTACTGTTACAGGCATTGCAGCCATCAGAGCAATGCATGCAACAACTGTCCTGAAGGTTAATGAATTCATAAGCTGTCTCCCCCTTTAAATTACACTTACCTTGAAGGTGCGGTCGATACGACCCTCGGTGCACCTTATCCTTACAAAATAAAGTCCCTTCACCATATGTCTTACCGGTATGTTATGCACATACCAGTAGGTATCGGAAAATTCAAGTTCGGCCGAGTAAACAACCTTACCTGAAATACTCATCATCAGAATCCTGTATTTCCTGGCTCCGTCGCCATAAACTTCCACATTAAGGCATTCGGTAGCCGGAATGGGATAAACCTTTGCACCTGTTCCCTGTGGCTGGTCGAGCGGTATAAGCTTAACCCGGGGTTGCTGGAACCCCTGGGTAAGATCGTTACTGCCACTTGTGAAAAGCAATACAGCGTTTTCGCCGATTGTATGTGAAAGATGTGAGGAGGAACAGGTACCAACGCCGGCAGCAGGCACCAGGACCTGGTGCGAAAGATGCTGAGCCAATGCCGGTCCGCCGAACAGCAAAAGCCCTGTAACAATCAAGACTCCCCCTTTGTTCACAAAAAAATGTTAATTTTCAAAAGTAGTAATTTTTTTGAAATATCCTCATTAACAGCATATATGTGCAAAAAAATCTAAATAACTTAAGCAGGAAGTGGCCCTAAAAACATCATTTTACAATAATGTAACCGAGGCGGGTGTCGACGAAGCAGGACGTGGCTGTCTGGCCGGACCGGTTGTTGCGGCAGCGGTAATACTGCCCCGCAGGTTCCGCCATCCCGGGCTCAATGACTCAAAGAAACTTACTGCCGGTCAGCGACTTAAGATCCGTGAAGATATTCTCGGCGCAGCCGTTTCGTGGCATGTGGCCTTCGTTCCCAACACCATAATCGATGAGATAAATATTCTAAGGGCCACCTGGAAGGCCATGCATGAGGCGTTGTCGCATCTCTCTCCGTGTCCCGGCCATATAATTGTTGACGGAAACCGGTTCCTGCAATATGACAAGATACCATTTACGGCAATTATCAGGGGCGACGGGCTCTATTCTTCCATTGCTGCGGCCTCGGTACTGGCCAAAACAGCCCGCGATGAATACATGCAGTCAATTCACGATGAATTTCCCCACTACGGCTGGAACCAAAACATGGGTTACCCTACCCGCGGGCACCGGAGCGCAATAGAGAAGCATGGCATAACGCCATACCACCGAAGGAGCTTCAGCCTTACCGACAGCCAGATGAAACTTGACTTCGGTAAATGAACCATAACACAAAAAACACCGGGGGTTTTTAAATTATTTATATATTTGGCGTTTCACAATCCACAGTTTTAGTTTAACCAAAATCAGTAAAATGAGAAGATTGATAAGTGCTTTAGTGATT
>VGGM01000052.1 GCA_016868515.1 Bacteroidota bacterium
GGTTTACGGAGAAAAAATCGAGTTTACTATGGGTCAGCGCATTGTAAAATGGGGGCATGCCGATTTTGACAACCCCATGTCGTCGTGGAATCCCCGAAACATGATAGTCCGCTCACCCGAAAGGGAGGATATGGATATCGGTAACATTATCGCATCGGTAACCTTCAGGCCGGCGCCTTTCCTGTCGATAGAAGCCCTGACTTCCCCGGCATACAGACCTGATGTACTTATAACAACGCCACTCGACATGCCCGGATTTGTAACTTTCAACACTATTGACGGCTATGCCGCCGGAAAGTCCATGTCCGGGTACGGCGTCCGGGCAGGTGTATTTCTCAGGGGCATAGATATGTCACTGTCATACTTCAGTGGCAACGACCTGCTGCCTGGAATTATGCTCAGCGACTGGAATCTGGAAGTGGCCGGTGATGAAGTTAGTATTGACATTACACTCGATGCCACCCCTTTCAGGATAAGGAGATACGGAGCTGGTTTTGAGACCTCGGCCGGAAGGTTCGGTCTAAGGGGTGAGGTGGCATATACCGATCCGGTCAACGACTTCAGAGATGCCGGCTATATTGCAATGCCTGAGGTTAAATGGGCTGCCGGAGCTGATGTGTCTGCAGGAATCTTTACTCTCGGGGCAGAATGGAGTGGAAAGTATATTACAGACTTCGAGGCCTCTCCGGCCGATCCGGTGGTACCTGGTAATTTCCCGCCGCTCACACCCGAAATGATTACTCTTATACCGGGTGGCGCCGGTACTTTTCTCGAAATGCAGATAACCGCATTCAACAGGTTATACAGATATCAGCTAGAAAAAAGCTATCATACCATTGCAGCGCGTGCCGAAGCCGATATTGCCGCAGGCAGGCTCCTGCCCGGAATAGTGGCGCACTACAACATCACCAGCGGCGATCTGGCGCTGGTTCCTGCGGTGAAGTTCAGGCCGGCCGACGGACTCACAATGGTTGCCGGAGCCGATTTATATAAGGGAAGAGAGGGATCATTGTTCGACATACTCGACGCACCGCTTACGAACCTCTTTTTATCATTAAGAGTTGATTTCTAAGTTATGACAGGATTTATCTACAGAAACAGGATATATATTATAGCTGTGTCGGTGCTTGTATCGGTGGCAGGTGCGCTGCTGATTCCGTTTGCCGGAACCGACCCCGATGTACGGAACTATGTGCCGGCCACTCTCGTATCGCGCCGGAACACCGACCTTATTGAGAGAAGTTTCGGGGTTCAGGATATCGTAATGGTACTATTCAGGAATGATGATGTGCTTAACTCCGGAAACCTTGAACGGATTTCTTCAGTAACCAATGCATTGAACAGACTTGAAGGGGTGCGCGATGCAATGTCTGTTTCAAACGCTGTAAGGATATCGGGGGAGGGTGGATTTATGAATGTGGCCCCGGCCCTTCCGTTTATTCCGGCACGAACCGAAGAACTTACCCTGCTCAGGGCTGAACTGGCCGGCAATCCGCTGGTCTCGGGCAGTCTGGTTTCAGACGATTTCACCGTTGCCTCGGTGATAGTATATATCGATCAGCAAATACCCGAGGAGGAAATACTTGCCTCTATTGACAGCCTTCTAGCTTCGTATCGGGGCGACTCAGAAGTGCTTACAGGTGGACTTCCGGTGATACGGAAGGCTATAATGGACGATGTGCGCCGCGACGGGATGATGCTTGTTCCGCTTGCGCTGCTGATTATGATTGGCTTGCTGAGACTGTCGTTCAGGGACTGGAGGGGAGTTCTGATGCCTTTCTCGGTGGTTCTGCTTTCTATGGCTTTCTCAATGGGGCTGGCGCCTCTGCTGGGTTGGGAACTATCAATTCTGAGCCTGCTTAATCCGATAATGATGATTGCCGTTGCAAATAATTACGGGATACATCTGGTGGCAAGGTACCAGGAGATTGATCACTCCGACCGTGACAGGGAGCTGACTGTAAAGCAGATCATCTGCCGGCTTCTCACCTCGTTGCGGAGACCGGTGGTATTTACGGGACTGACTACCATTGCCGGCATACTGGGATTGCTGACACATTCAATAATGCCGGCCCGTCATATTGGTGTGCTAACCGCGATGGGAGTTGGATATGCCCTGCTCCTTTCCCTGTTGTTCATTCCGGCATGGATGTCATATCTGCCCCGGCCGGTAATGCGTTACGGTAATTATGGTGTCATTGCCGCTCCCGACGGATCGTCGGGTTTTCTTAACCGGCTGGCAGCGGCGGTCACAGCCAGACCAGGTTTTGTGCTGATAGTCAGTGCCTTTATTACGGTTATACTTGGTTCCGGCATTATATTCCTGAAGGTAGATTCAAACCAGGAGAATATGTTTCCGGCCGGCCACCCGGCAAAAGAGGCGGCAATGGTGATAAACCAAAGCTTCGGCGGGTCGCAGAGTGTTTCAGTAATGGTTGAGGGCGATATTCTCAACCCGCAGAATATGAGGGCTATAGATGATTGGTGCAGACACGTTGAGAATGAACCGGGAGTCGGTAACGTTATGTCGGTAGCCAGCGTGGTACGGGAGATGAGCAAGGCTCTTTTCGAACCCGACGAAGAATGGTATGATGACATCCCCGATACCCGTGAGGCGCTGGCCCAGATGGTTGAGCTGTTCAATATGAGTGCCGACCCGGAGGATTTTGAACAGATTGTCGACCTGAATTACAGCAGGACACTTATACTGGTGAGGTTCAGCGATGCCTCGGCTGAAAATATCAGGAACGTGGTGGCAATGAGCGACGGTTTGGCCGGAATGATTGACGGTGTGGTGGTAACAGGTGGTTATGCCTTCATAATGGAGGAGTTCGCAGGCAGGATTGTGAGGGGGCAGGTATCATCAATAATATTTGCCATGGTGGTAATATTTATACTTCTGGCTATCATTTTCCGGTCGCTGAAGGAGGGGATTGTGGCTTTGCTCCCATTGCTTGCTTCGGTTGCAATTTTACTTGGTATTATGGGTTGGGCCGGCATTGCCCTTGACCCTGCGACAGCCCTCCTTTCGTCGGTTATGATAGGTATCGGCATTGACTATACGATTCATTACATATGGCGTCATGACAGTGAGGTTGCCGGCGGTCTCTCCGTTGCCTCTGCCGCCGGAAAAGCAATATCAACAACAGGCAGGGGCATTGTTTTCAATGCTCTGAGTGTAATGGCCGGGTTTTCGGTACTGGTTTTCTCGGGATTCACTTCGATCAGGTTCTTCGGATACCTGGTTATCATCTCAATAGGTGTCTGCCTCCTGGCGGCGCTTATTACGGTGCCTGCAATGAAGATTTTAATGGCCCGCAGTGCCGACCACCCGGGAAAAACTTAAAATGACTAAAAATTCAATAACATGAGACTTATATCATTAGTAATTACAGTATTGCTGCTGGGAGCTTCGGTTTCCGGCCAGGAAGATGACGCGGCATCAATAATTGAGCGGTCGCGTGAAAAGACAATGACTGACAGGCTCAATGCCGTTGTTACCCTTACAATCACAGACAGGAATGGCGCAACAAGGGTGCGTATAAACAGTATTGTCTCAAAGAAGTATGGCGATGGTACTGAGAAGAGGTTCCTGAGGTTTCAATCACCGGCTGAGGTTCAGGGAACTACCATACTTATCCATGATTATCGTGACAGGCAGGATGATATGTGGATATACCTGCCGGCGCTGAAAAGGGTGCGGCGGATTGTCTCGTCGGACAAGGGAAAGAGCTTCATGGGCTCGGAGTTTACCAATGCCGATATCAGCTCTCCCCCTGCGGCCGATTTTGTTAACAGGCATGCCGGTGGTTCGGGTGAAAGCGGGTTATGGATAATTGAATCATTACCAGCCACCCCGGTTCTGGAGACTGACTATGGATATTCCCGGAGGGTAAGCACATTTGAAAAGAACACCCTTCAGCTCAGAAAGATGGATTTCTTTGACCGCAGTGGTAACATGATCAAGACGATAGAAGTGCTGTCAGTAGAACAGATTGGCAACGGGGGTAACTATATTATCAGTGAAATGAGGGCCAGTAACCTTATAAACGGCAGGTTGTCGGTTATGAAAATGGATGGGATTGTAACATCGGGGACAGTTAACGATACCCTTTTCGATCCTGCCAATATAGACAAATAAATGTTTCATACATTTGCAGCGAATATTGCAGTGAATGTACAGAGAGTCGGCTATCATATGCGCACCCGTTCACCAGCCCGGCAGTGCTATAACAATAATAAGGGTATCAGGGCCCGGCTGTATTGAGGTGTGCGACGGCATATTTCTGGCCCGCCGCCGGGGAAGGCTTATACGCGAAAAGGGTTTTACCCTTGTTTACGGAGACATTGTTGAGGGTGACAGGGTAATAGATGAGGTTTTAATAAGCATTTTCAGGGCACCCCACTCCTACACCGGCGAGGAGATGGTTGAGATAGCCTGCCACGGATCATTCTTCATACAGAATGCGATTGTTTCACTTCTGATAAAAAATGGTGTTTCCCCTGCCGGTCCGGGTGAGTTTACCAAAAGGGCTTTTGTGAATGGCAAGCTCGATCTGTCACAAGCCGAAGCCGTTGCCGATCTTATTGCCGCCGAATCGGAGGCTTTACACAGGGTGGCGATGGCGCAACTCAAGGGAGGTTTTTCAAACGAAATAACGGCTATGAGGGCTGAACTCCTGAATCTGGTCTCACTTCTTGAACTTGAACTCGATTTTGGGGAAGAGGATGTTGAGTTTGCCGACAGAAAAAAGTTGACTGATATATCGCGGCGAATAAGAGACTATGCAGCCAGACTTTCCATATCATACAGTTATGGCAACGCTATAAAGCGCGGGATCCCGGTTACGATAGCCGGCCGTCCCAACACCGGAAAATCGACCCTGTTGAATGGCATTCTCCGCGAGGAACGGGCAATAGTATCTGAAATACCCGGAACAACACGCGACGCCATTGAAGATACCTTTTCAATTGACGGTGTTCTTTACCGCTTCATCGACACCGCGGGGATAAGGCATACAGATGATGTAGTTGAGAATCTGGGCATCAGGAAGACGACCGAAAAGATTTCGATGTCATCGGTTGTTATCCTGATGACGGATATTAACATGACTGCCGATGAAATCAGGGCTGAAGCAGAGCGGTTCAGAGAAGAAATACTGCCATCGCAGGCCACACTAATTATTGTAGTCAACAAGATCGATCTGGCAGATCCTGAGGTGGTTGGGCAAATCAAGGCCGGGCTAGGTGATATTGCTGGTTCGGAGGCTATTTTCATGTCGGCAAACAATGCCGGAGACTATGAAAATCTCAGATTGGCACTTAAGGCCAACCCGGAAGCAGCAGGTATAGCCGGTAATGCGGTTCTTATAACAAATGCCCGACACTTCGAGGCTGTGTCGGGAGTTGCTGAAGCAATGGAAAGGGTGTTGTCGGGTATTCAGTCGGGTGTTCCATCCGATCTGATAGCACTTGACGTACGCCAGGCAATTCACTTTCTTGGTGAAATCACCGGAGAGATTACCACAGATGAGATTCTGGGTAATATCTTCAGGAATTTCTGTATCGGTAAATAGTGTCCCTTCCAGAAGGAGACTCCGGATTCGGTATCCATTCTCTCAAAAACCCGGAAATGGTCTTATTTCAGGCAATTGAACTGCTTATAATGAATGTTGCTGCAAACGCGATAATTGCATAGAGTTCGGGGAACACGGCAAGAATCATTGTGCTTCCGAAAACATCGTTTCCCGAGCCGATAGCTGCTATACCATTTGATGTTACACTACCCTGCTTGATTGCCGAGAATAGGCCGACAAAACCGAGAGCCACACCGGCTGCCAGAATTGCAACGCCCTGCAGCATTGTCATTCCAGCGGTAACAACGCCTGAACCGTTAATAACGAAGAAGCCGGCGAATCCATACAATCCCTGGGTACCGGGGAGAGCACTCAGAAGCATGTAACTTCCAAAGGCATCGGGATTCTTCTTGAGGGCTCCGATTGTGGCATTACCACCCATTGACACACCAATGGCGCTGCCAATTCCGGCAAGCACCAGCATGAGCGCCAAACCTGTATAAGCCAAAATAACAGGCATATTACCTGAATTCATAATAGCATTTGTTGTTTCCATAATTGTTTGAATGTTAAATATTTATTAACTGTTTATTCTGAAAGGTTTGTACTCCTTGCCTCCTCCCCTGAATCCGGCGTTTTTATAAAACTCAACGAATGTAAGCCTCATGGGGTGTATAAAACCTCCAAGTGAGGCCATGAAGATGTTGATTGAATGTCCTATCAGCAGCAGCAGCACGAAAAAGAGCCAGCCTATATAGGGAATTGAGAGAAACTGAGATGAAATATCATTGAACACAAAGCCCAGGATTCCTGAAGAGATTCCCAGGGCGAAGAGTCTGATATAGGAAAGCAGGTCCCCGAATATCCCTGTCGCTACATTGTAGGTATCCCACACCCCGCTTCCAATCCGGAAAAAGATATTGATTGACAGGTTGTTGAGCAGGAATATCAGCACTCCGGCAACTCCCAGCAGTCCAAGGAAAAGAGGCTTTGTTGCTTCCGGATCAATAAAACCGGCTGTATCTCCACCCTTGAAAACGACAACGGTCAGCAGCAATATCACCCACCCCAGAGTTGAAAGGCTATGCCTGAATCCCCTCTGTATTGAGATGTTGATGATCTTTACGATCATTCCGAAGATAATCTGAATGGCTCCGAGGGCAATTGCCAGGTAGAACATGTTCAGCGGATCCTGCATAATGTGCCTGAATGACTTCAGCAGCTTTATGTCGGGGTCGGATGCCCTCAGGAAGGCTCCCTTGTATTTTCTCAACACGTCGTTGCCCGTAATGGCTTCAACAGATCCAAGGAACTCCTTTCTTGTTTCAAAATGCCGGTCTCTCAGTACTGTTATCTGATTCACAATATCGGAAGGTATCCTCATTATCTTCATCTCATCCAGACTGCTGTCCTTTATTGTGTAACCCGAATCAATAAGATTCATGCCAAAGAAGGTTCCCGAAATAATACCGAATACCACGGTGGCTATTCCAAGGTATTTGGCAAGGCTCAGGAATGGCCTCATTGTCCTGGGTACTTTTTTGTAAAGGATGAATGCTGCTGCGATAAAGACAAGACCGTAGCCGGCATCACCAAGGCAGAATCCGAAGAAAAGCATAAAAAATGGCGCAAAAAATGGTGTAAGGTCAAGTTCCTTATAGTTTGGCAGATCAAAAAGCTTTGATATCGGTTCAAACAGCACCGAGAATTTGTTGTTTCTCAACATCACGGGCACCTTTTCATCTTCAGCCGGGTCGGATTCATATGCGTATACACCGCTGCCTTCCACAATAGCCGAAATGGAGGCTTCAGATTCAACCGGTACCCATCCGTGAAGGACCATTAAGCTGCCATCAGCCTCAGTCAGGGCCTGTTTTTCTGCAACTTTGTATTCAATTGTATCAAGTAGTCCCAGCCTTCCTTTTTGAACAATCTTATGCCATTCAAAGGCGTTCTGCTTAAGGGTAATGCCTATTTCCTTAATCCGTTCCTCTGTTTTGCCGGCTTCGGCAAGCAGTTTTGGTGCAGATACTTCTCCTGTCTTCTCAGGATCGGCATCAATTGTAACTTCTTCACCGGGTTTATGCACCACTGCGAAGTATGTTTTCCCTCTGTCAATGTTAATTATCTGAAATGACGGGTTTTGGTGCCATTCGTCCGTGAATTTCTTTGAAGGACAACTGAAAAGAGATATTTGCCATCCTGACTTAACCAGTTTTTCAAAACCGGCAGATTCATAATCGCCCCATGCCTCGATTTTTGAAGCTTCAATTTTAAGTGACTGCACCCTGTTCCGTAACTCCTCGGTTTCGGTGGTAAGTGACTCCACATCTGATACAATCTCTCCGGCAGTCTGTTCCACCGGCCCGCGTACCATCTCAGATTCGTCCTCGGGGATACTCCTTTTCAGAACTTTCAGAACAGTGTCATACCTTCTCAGTTCAGCAAGTAATTCTC
>VGGM01000053.1 GCA_016868515.1 Bacteroidota bacterium
CGAGGTAAGCTGACTAAGCAGGTTGACCGACAAAATCATTCCTGGTTCAGAACCGGGGTTATAGTTAAGTTGCCCCAGAAGGGCCGGAATCCCTTCTGATTCCAATCTTCGGCCGGCCAGTGACAATTCGTGGGCAAGAGCTATCAATCCTCCGGTTATGTCGCAGTTTATGAATTCCACCATGGGTTCACCTGCAAGTGACTTTAAAACCTGGGGCGGGTGTACAACATCGGCAAGCTTTATTCTTGCCCCTGTTTGAATCAACTCCTTAAGGGGTATGTCAAGAAGCCATCCACTGCCAAGAACAGTAATTACCTCAGGTTCTGTCTTTTTGACTGCATTTAATATGAACCTCTTTGTCCGTGTAAGATGATCCTTCCAGTTTTTATCCTCCCTTATATAGCGCAATGCTATTCCTTCCTGGTTGGAATAAAACCCCATTCTGTGGAGTACCTGCTTATCGGGTAGAATGCTGGTCATTCAGCTGCTGGTTCTTAGTTTCTCAAGTTCTTCCGAGATAAGATTACTGAACTTTTCGGCAAGCCCGGCTGCATCGCCTGTGCCAAATGCTCCAGGGAAAACCGGGTCGAGTATACTGACCCTGAGAATATGTCCGCTTCTGAATCTGTAACCGTGCTTGGGAAGCACGGCCCCTGTTCCGTCGATAACCACCGGCAGTATGGGCTTATCCGAATTCAGTGCCAGATGGAAGGCGCCGAGTTTGAATGGCAACAGTTTCCGGCTTTGCGAACGGGTTCCTTCCGGAAACATCATTATTGAAGTGTTGCGGCTGAGTACCTTAAGGGCCTTTTCATGCATCTGAATGGAACTATCCTTGTTGCCGCGCTGAATGCTTATGTAGCCGGCCATTCTCATACTCTGACCCAGAATGGGCACCCTGAAGTTTTCAGCCTTTGAAATCCATCTGAAATCAGTCCTTATATTATTGAGCAGTATAATGTCAAGTACCGACTGGTGGTTGCAAATAATGACGTAAGCCTGGCCTTTTCTGATCTTCTCCGTTCCTTCAATTTTAAATTTCCACAGGGGTGTTGCTCTTGTAAGAGTCCTGCCCTGAAAAAGCAGGAACCGGTGAACAAGCTTCCCGTAGCGGTCGAAAGGGTAGCCGGCAAACCAGATAATGCACGTTACCGGAAACATCAGACCGAGAAACACAACAGTAAAAACCCATGTAAAAACTGAACGAAAATTCTCCATCCAACTGAAAATTTCGATATCAGAAGAAATTGAGAGCCAGTTCACGCTCCTCTCCGGGAAAACCAGCCCGGAACATGGCCTCAATATCTTCAAAATAGTGCCTGAGTCCTCTCATTTCCCTGCCGGGCCCTTCAAGCAATGAACTTCCTGTAATCTGCGAACTGACTATCATGCCGTCCTTTACGCTGATATCACAGCAATGTGTGCGGCCCCTGAAACCGAACTTGTTTATGAACCGGTAAGGCGGGCCATAAGCATAATTCCACTCCCATGTATGATATTTTGCATCAGCCAGATTCCTAATAGCCACATCCTCCCCTGGCGATGGCCAGTAAACTGATGTACCCTGAAGCTGACCGGCAACAAAGGAAAAGAGTCTGTCCTTCAGTTCGGCTGCTGATCCAATGTCGGGAAGCATGTTGCACAGGTTGGTCACTGTGGTCCTGTTTGAGGCTACAGCCCTGCTTATGTACTTGCCTTCACCTGAAAGAAGTGACTCACGCAGGTCAGTTAATGAGGTACTGAATAACAGAGTGCCATGGTGCAACACCCTGTTCTTGAAAACATGTTCAGCATTGCCGGAAATCTTCAGCCCGCCGGTTCGTATGTCATTTTTTCCCTCCAGCCGCGCATCAACATGAAGGGAATTCAAAAAAAGCGTGATAGGCTCTGTATGCTTGCGAAAGTTAACCTGCGAACCCGACTCACCGGTCGATATGAAGGTAAAATTTACATTGCCATGGTCGTGATATACTGTACCACCGCCGGTTATACGCCTTATTACCGGCAGACCACGCTCAACTACAAAACTGCTGTTTACCTCCTCATTGGCTATCTGGTGCTTTCCGATAATAACCGAAGGATCATTAATTCCGGTTATGAAATAGTCTTCATTGCCAGTGCGGAAAAAATACTCTTCAAGGGCAAGGTTGTAAAAGGGGTCGGTGGTACCAAGATTTATGAAGCGCATAAGTGGGTGGGTTGCTGGTTAATGGTTGATGGTTTACTCCCTTCGGTTGTGAGCTCGCCCGGTAAACCGGGCCCGGTTCTGGTTGCTGGTTGCCCGTTGATGACTGAACCATGGCATGATATTAAGAAGGTGGCGGTCGGTATATGACCAGGTCCTGTAGAAAATCCAACCGATAATGATACCCAGAAGTGCCCCTCCAAGAATGTCACCAGGATAATGGACTCCGAGATAAATACGTGAATATGAGACCACTGAAGCCCAGATCAGTATTGAAACTGTATACCATTCCTTCCTCACGATCAGAAGCGAGAAGACAGCTATATTGAACGAGTTGGCTGCATGCGATGAAACGAACCCGTACATCCCTCCGCATTTTCCCTTCACCATATGTACCAGTCCCTTCAGTTCCGGTTCCTTGCAAGGTCTGAGCCTTTCAAAAACTTCTTTGAAGGCATGCACCGATAACTGGTCGCTTACCGTAATGGCCGCAACGGCAAACAGAAAGACAACCAAAGCCTTCCGCTTCTGTTTGCGGATAAAGAGATAGAGCATGAAAAGATAAAGGGGAGCCCAGGTTAACTTTGCACTTATAGTGTACATTATTCCATCCCAAAAAGGCGAATGAAGTGAGTTGAGGAACAGGAAAAGGTCTCTGTCTAATTGCTCAATCATATCAGTAGTCTTTAGTTTCCCGATGTGAGTGCCTTCCAGAGCACATCCTTCAGTTTGTCAATACCCATTCCTGTAACCGATGAAATAAAAACCACGGGAACGGGAGGCAGTAGCCTGCGTACCTCCGTAATTATCTCAGCATCGGCCAGGTCGCATTTCGTTATGGCAAGTACTCTTCTTTTGTCAAGCAGTTCAGGGTTATACATCCTCAACTCGTTCACCAGTATCTCATATTCCTTGTTTATATCTGAAGTATCTACCGGTATCATGAAAAGAAGTATGGAATTCCTCTCTATGTGCCTGAGGAATCTGTGTCCCAGCCCTCTCCCTTCATGCGCACCTTCAATGATCCCTGGAATATCGGCCATTACGAACGATTTGTCATCGCGGTAGCCGACAATCCCCAGGTTTGGAACCAACGTGGTAAACGGGTAGTCGGCTATCTTCGGCTTTGCTGCCGAGATTACTGAGAGAAGTGTTGATTTGCCGGCATTTGGAAACCCTACAAGGCCTACATCGGCAAGTACCTTAAGCTCAAGCACAAACCAGTCCTCCAAACCCTTTTCTCCGGGCTGGGCATACCTGGGAGTCTGGTTTGTAGGCGACTTGAAATGATCGTTACCCAGTCCACCCCTGCCGCCCTTCGCCAATGTCTTCTCTTCTCCGCTGGCTGTTATCTCAAACAGCGCTTCCCCGGTCCCGGCATGCTTTGCAACAGTACCCAGCGGAACCTCAATGTAGGCATCCTTTCCGTCGGCCCCTGTCTTCAGTGCACCTCTGCCAGGTTCACCATGTCCGGCAAAAATATGCCGTGCGTATTTAAGATGTATCAGTGTCCAGAGCTGATCATTGCCACGCATTATAACGTGTCCTCCCCTGCCTCCGTCACCTCCGTCAGGCCCTCCTTTGGGAATGAACTTCTCCCTTCTGAAATGGGCTGACCCGCTGCCGCCGTTTCCCGAACGGCAGAAAATCTTTACATAATCGACAAAATTTGATCCCGACATGCGGTACTTGAATAAGAGATTTATAAATGCAGGAGGTACTTATCAGTTCGTTTCCACTACCATGCAGAGTCTTTCGAAGATATCCTCCACGCTACCCATGCCGTTAACCGGCCTGTAGATACCTCTCTTCCGGAAGTGATCGGCAAGGGGTTCAGTCTTGCTACGGTAAACTTCAATCCTGTTCTCAATTACTTTTATATCCTGATCATCGGGCCTGCCCGAGACGGCTCCTCTCCCCATCAGTCTCCTCACCAGTTCATCATGGTCAACATCGAGGGCAAGCATCGCACTGATCTTCATTCCTCGTCTCCCAAGCATTTCCTCAAGGGCTACAGCCTGCTCGACAGTTCTGGGAAACCCGTCGTAAAGGAATCCCGACTTCATCTTTTCCGAATCTATTTTATGGGCAATCATCTCAATTACAACTGAATCGGGAACCAGTTCCCCCTTTTCCATCAGTCCCTTTACCCTTTTACCAAGCTCCGACCCTGAGATAATCTCTGCCCTGAGCATGTCACCGGTGCTGAGATGAAGCAGGTTAAATTTTTCTGCAAGATGAACCGACTGAGTACCTTTCCCCGATCCGGGAGGACCAAAAATCAGAAAATTAAGCATAGTGTAAATACTTTAATGAATAGTCTTATCAGTTTACAATTGTGTAGATTGCGGGTATATTCCTTCCGAAACCGTCATAATCCAGTCCATAGCCCACAACAAAATCGTTGGGAATTTCAAATCCCACATAATCGGGAATAGTACTTTTTTTATATGCCCCGGGTTTGAAAAGCAGTGTGGCAACTTTTATCTTCCTGGCTTTCCTTACCTGAAGTCCCCCAACAACAAGTTCGAGGGTGTTGCCCGTATCAACTATATCTTCAACTACAACAACGCACTTGTCCTGTACAACCTCGTTCCAGCCTATAAGGTCCCTGATGGCACCTGATGAAGAAGTGCCCTCATACGAAGCAAGCTTCAGAAATGAAATGCGGGCATTCAGGTTTATTCTTCTTATTAGATCAGCCGCAAAAAGGAAAGAACCATTCAGTATACCGATAAAAACCACTTCATCCTCTCCGGCCAGATCTCTGTTAATGGTATCGGCAAGCCTTTCAACAGCCTTCTCAATCTCATGCTCATCGATGTATTTCCTGAAACTTCTGCCGTTAAGCCTGATCTCATCCATTAGCGCAAATATTGCCTGTTAAAACTGTGCAAATTTATATAATAAATACCTATTTTTGTGACTCGGTAACTTTTAATTCCGTCAATGAAATGGAACCAAGGGTAAGCATCATCATGGGCAGCACCTCCGACTACAAGATAATGGAGGCGACAGCAAAAACACTCAACGATTTCAAAATACCGTTCGAAATCAATGCACTTTCGGCACACCGGACTCCCGAAAAAGCTGAAGAGTTTGCACGTAATGCTGCCGGCAGGGGTATAAAGGTTATAATAGCTGCTGCCGGAATGGCTGCTCACCTACCCGGAGTGGTTGCTGCATTTACCACGATACCGGTGATAGGCGTACCCATTAATGCTTCATTCGACGGGCTCGATTCTGTCTTATCAATTCTCCAGATGCCTCCGGGAGTACCTGTAGCCACTGTGGCAGTTAACGGAGCGCAGAACGCTGCGATACTGGCGGCCCAGATAATTGCATCCGGCGACCCCGAAGTGGCCGGAAAAGTGAAAGAGTTCAAGGAGAATCTCAAGATAAAAATCATTCAGGCCAACGAAGAGCTTAAGCAGGTCAGATTCGAGTATAAAACGAATTAGAAAGGCAGCAGCCAGCCGGTGAATACAGCTTCACCCGAAGCCACCGGTAATTTGTCCTTCGTTAGTTTAGCATGCTGAAAAAAAGAGACCTGCGAGCCTCCGGTTATTCGTTTATTTCCTAACTTGTGGGAAATATGTTTCGCAATGAAGTGTGCTTTCAATTTAGTTATGGGGCTTGGTGCCCTTTTGCTGCTACCTGTTTATAACCTCCCGGCACAGGAGGGTGCCATCAGCGGACAAAACCTGTCGCCACCGCCACTGTTTCCCGCTTTAACAGGGAGTGATTTCCGCGACTGCTTTGTAAATCAGGCATCTCTGGCATTCGTCGAAAAGCACACAGCCGGTATGGAGTACTTTTTACGGTTCGGAATGCCGGAACTGGCAATAAAATCACTCTTCTACACTGGCCCGTTCGGAGGAATCGCTTTCGGATTCCGCTACTCGGGCTATGGGTTCACCGAACTGATGTACCATCACTTCTCAGTTGCAGGAGGTATGTCCGTTTCAGGAAGCCTGGCCGTAGGCGTTGAGGCTTCCGTCAATACCGCCTCATCATCGTCCGACGAGGCAGCGACAATATCTGCATCAGGGCAGATTGGATTGATTTACAGTGTTTCCGAATCCACCAGCCTGGGTATACATCTGGTCAACCCTGTACCTGACAGATTACGGGATAATCCTTTGCCTTCCGCACTCAGGGTGGGTGCAGGAACTTCAGTGACCGACAGGGCATCGGTTTCGGCAATGCTGGAAAAGAGTAGCCACCGCCCCCTGTCGGCAGCTGCAGGATTAAGCTATGATATAACGCAGGCAACCACAATCAGGGCCGGATTTGATACCGGTACGGCATCGCTGGGGTTCACTGCCGTTTTCAGATTTACCGGTTTCACCTGCTCGCTCTCATTCGTTACCCACAGTCGCCTGGGGCTGTCTCCGGTAGCCGCACTAAGCAAAAGCTTCTGAAGATGAACCTGACTAGATTCCATTCATTAACACTGGGATTAATTCTGTGCTTCAGTTTCAGATGCATGGCCCAGGAGCAGAAACTGCTTACGGTTATCAGCAAAATTGTATCTGAACTGGCTGAAGAAACCGGTGAAGCAAATGCTGAGATGCTCACTTCATTGCTTTTCGATCTGGCCACTGAACCTGCAGCTATCAACCGGGGCGATTCAGCCGAGATTTCCAGGCTTTTCTTTCTTACCCCGTTTCAGGCGGCTACTCTGGTATCGTATGTCAGAACCACCGGCCCGGTCGTTTCCTTTCCTGAACTTGCCTCGTTGCCGGGCTTTAACCGCGAAAGTGTTGAAAGCCTTATGCCATTTATTACACTCGACATCCCGCCTGCCGGTGCACCTGAGGGAACAGGTGTATACCACAGATTGCTTGCATCAGCCTCAGTAAGGTTTCAGGGGGGATTTGCTGATCCTTCAGTCAATCCAATCAGGAACAGCCTGAGATACAGGTTGAACTCCGGAAGTCTGACTGCCTCCCTTACAGCAGTATCAGATGCGGGTGAGGCACCAGTGTGGAGTGGCCGACCCGATTTTATCTCCGGGGGCGTTGCTGTAAAAGGAAACATGGGCATTGCAAATTTCATCGCGGGTGACTACAATGCCCGCTTCGGAATGGGACTGGTGATCAACAGCGGATATAAACCCTTTCTGACTCTGACTGCACCATCGTATATGGGATATCGTGATGGCTTCTCGCTGAGCACATCGGTAAATGAAAGCAATTACCTCAGGGGAAGTGCGATTACAATGGCAACCCGCTTATTCTCAGTTTCAGGAATGGCTTCGGTACGTTACCGCGACGCCCGCATTGAAACCGACACTTCGGGTAACATATACGCTGTTATACTTTCAACACCACCGCCACACTCTTCGCTATCGGGAGTTTCAGCAACCGGAGTGCTCAGGGAATCATCATACGGAGTGAACATCGGAACTGTTAAAGGAAGCTTCAGGTGGGCACTCACCGCCTGCTACACTGAATTTTCGAGAGAGGTCGGGGAGATTGATAATTCGCCCGGTGGAATATTCAGATTCTCGGGAAGTGAGAATTTAAATGCGGGTGTATCATACAGAATGTCAGGCGGCAAGGTGTCGGGTGCCGGTGAGTTTGCGGTTTCATCATCGGGAGGTTTCGCTATGGCCCATACATTGAATATCAGGTTTGACGACCGCCTTACAGCCAATCTTATTTACCGGTATTACGACAGGCAATATTACGGCCATCATGCCGCCGGCCCGGGGCGCAATTCGATTACAGGAAACGAGGAGGGTCTGATGGCAAGAGTCTCATTTGAAGCAGCAAGAAATGTGTTTCTG
>VGGM01000054.1 GCA_016868515.1 Bacteroidota bacterium
TCTTCCTCCCTTCTCTTTTCAAGATAAGACTTACCCTTTACAATCCATTCGGGAGCTTCGGAGCCAAGCAGGTGGTGATTGAAAAACTCATTTACCTTCCTTGCGTAGTCAGTCTGATTCTCCTTTTTAGCGAGCGAGTGGTTCTCTCCGTCATAAACCAGCATTATGTATGGTTTCTGCATCCGCCTCATTGTTGTAAACATCTCAATGCCCTGGTGCCAGTCGACTGCTCCGTCCTGTGTGCCGAAAGCAACCAGCAGGGGGGTGCCTATGTTTTTAGCCTGAAACATGGGTGAGTTAGCCATGTATTCATCCATTATTTCCCACCATGGTTCCCTGAGGCGCCCCTGTGATGTTTCGAAGATATTCTGGTTTGGAGAACCGCTGTTCCAGTAAATCTCATTATACATGCTTATCATATTAATAAGCGGAGCGCCTGCTACTGCTGCTGAGAACAGGTCTGTCTGTGTAATTATGAAGCTTGCCTGGTAAGCACCCCAGCTGTGACCCATTATACCGATTTTCTGCCTGTCGATCATTCCGGTTCTGAGAACAGCCTCCACCGCTGGCACAACACATTCTACTGCCGATTCGCCCGGGTGGTTTGTGCGGTATACTATGTCGGGCTGGTAAACGAAGTAACCCTGGGTTGTGAAATTGGTGGTGTTATATGCTGAACGTTGAGAGGGGGTTACGTATCTGTGAAGCATGTTCGACCGTATTTCGTAGATATAGACTATCATCGGGTATTTTTTACCGGGTTCGTAATTGGCCGGGTAGAAAAGTGCTCCCTCAAGGTCCTGACCGTGAACATTTTTATATTTAACAAGCTCGCTTCGGCCCCACTCATAATCCTTCTGGTGCGGGTTGGTGCTTGTCTGCTTTACGGGGGCCCTGAAGTCATATCCTGTTGTGAACAGGTTTGGCGACTCAGCATATGTTTCCGATCGGAAAAGAAAGGTTTCGCTGTTTTTCGCCTTTGAGAGACCTGTCACCGACCTGTCGTCGTAGATAAGTAATCCAGGCTTTCCTTTAACCGGTACCCTCAGATACCCGCTTTTCTTGTCTGTGTCACCAAAGGCAGAGAAGTAGAGGTCCTTGAGCGGGTCGATGAAATTATCTTCGGTTTCAAGCCTGGTGATCCTGAGAATTGTACCTGTCTCCTTTCCCTGTGTGAGCCTTACAGGTGTTGAACCATCAGCGGGTATCCTCCATGCATCATACTCATCGTATACCAGCAGTGCCCTGTCTTCCTTTAGCCAGCCTGCGATCCCGAACGGCGGTTTAACGTCTCTCGGGCTGTCATCCCTTGTGTTCCAGAAAACTGAAGGGACCTTTTCTGTCAGGTTTTTGTGCGATGCTTTGTAAATATCATAGACCCACCAGTTCTTATCTCTGAAATATAGAATGTACTTTCCGTCGGGAGAGGAGCCGTAAACCGATGAAAACTGCTCAAGTAACTTCTTTCTTTCGCCTGTGAGGGTGTTAATCAGATAGTAGTCAAAAAGCTCATCCCTGAATGCGGGTCTGTATAGTGTGGTGTTCATTGCAAGGGCGTGCCTGCCGTCACCGGTAATGGTTGCACGGGTAAGTTCATCGTCGGTGATTCTGACCACCGGACCGGCATCGATGTTCCAGGCAAACAGATAGGTGAAGTTGTTATCGGTATTGTATGTAACCTTCTGCCTGGGTTGAATGGGATCATCCTTCCAGTGCCATATATCTAGCCCGGGCAGCTTGGAAGAAGAAGGCTTGTCGTTTTTACCCTTCAGTGGTTTTGGGGTCCATGTAAATACGCCGAAGAAGAGGGTCTTCATGTCTTTCGACCATGAGAGGCGGTAGTTCTCGCTTATCCTCATGCCAGGTGGAATTGCAGAAATTCCGGCAGGATTAAGCACTTTGATATCAGTTTTGCCTGCCGGGTATCTTACTGCATAAAGCCGGAAGTTTGGTTCGGTAAAGGAGGTGTCACTATATTCCTTCATGAATGCCAGAGCATTTCCTTCCCTCTCCCACACAAGGCTTCTGTATTTTGCAGTGTCATTATCGATGAATGTTATGGTATAGTCTGCCAGATTAAGTATCTCCACCCCATTTCCCTTCTTATCTTCGGCATCAACAATGTAGGCAAGTCTGGTACCCGGCCTGTTAACCGACGACTCCGATATATTGCCGATGTTCTTAACCCTTCCTGAAGCAAGGTGCAACAGGTAAATATCCCTTGTTCTCCTGTCGCCCGCATATCCGTTCATTATAAGGTGAGAAGCATCGCGGCTGAATGAAAACGACTCGATGTTGCTGAACACCCTTTCAGCGCCTTCGGTGAGGTTCAGCAGCCTGACCTTAAACTTTATCGGCTTCTTCTGTTCGGTCATCTGTTCTGTCTCCTTCTCTGAGTATCCGATACGCATGGCTGCCCATTTTGAATCGGATGAGAACTGAAGTGCCGAGGAGGTGAAGTACCTGTATGTGATGGTGCCTGCAATGTTTTTAACAAAAAGGGAATCGTCGCTATCGACCATTCTGATACTCCAGCTCAACCATTTTCCGTCATCCGACAGGGTTGCTGAACCGAGGCTAGACCATTTGGTATAATCTTCGGGTGTAACGCTTTTCTTTGGTTCCTGTGCAGTTGAAGTAACTGCGGCGATGCCTATCAGGATTACCAGGGTCAGTGACCGGAATACTCTGCTCATGGTTTGTATTTTTTGATTAGTACAGAATACAAAAGTAAACTATTCCATTGGAGTTGAGGCGAAATCAATGATCAGGGAACATGTTTAAATGATGTTTTACGGCATGATTTTTGGAGTTTTTCATTGAAGTGTAACTATTCAATGAACAGGTTCTTTGAAAATCAGGCATGCCAGGGCAATGAAACAGAGAAGACCTGCCGGCCATGACAGATCTTCTTCCCGATTGTTGTGGAGATAAGGGGAATCGAACCCCTGACCTCGTGACTGCCAGTCACGCGCTCTAGCCAACTGAGCTATATCCCCGGAAACGCGGCAAATATACAAAAAAATCGGTTTTACCAACAGCGCCGGGGATTTTGCAGAACGGATGTCAGACACTATACCGACAGCTTGATACAGATAAAATTTCTTTTTTTCTGAAAAGAAGATGCCTTACAAGCTGTCTTTGAATTTGGTTGGGAAATAATTACTTTTGCAGAACCTTTTCCGAAATATTTGAGATTAGATTTGGATATACTACATTTAAGCCCTTAAAAACAGAAGCAATGGATATAAAGAAAAACGAAAAGGCCGACCTCGAGAACAAGAAGACCACCTTCCTGCAGCTCGGGCTTGTTGTTACCATAGCGCTTATTCTTATTGCGTTTGAGTGGACATCGACCGAGCGGAAGGATAACGTGTTTGCAGGTCTTCAGGAGGAGGTACTTGAGGAAGAGCAGGCTCCTATTACCGAGGAGCAGGAACCACCAAAGGAGACTCCACCGGAAGTGAATGTTACCGAGATCTTCGAAATAGTTGACAACGACGTTAAGATTGAGAATGAAATTCTCTTTAACGACCTTGTCAACGAAGACACACAGGTGGCCATGTACACATGGAACCCGGTAACAGAGGAAGAAGAGACGAAGGATGACGTTTTCATGATTGTTGAAGACATGCCTACCTTCAGGGGGGGCGATGTTCAGAAGTTCAGCGCATGGGTTAAGGAAAGGGTCAAGTATCCTCAGATTGCCCAGGAAAACGGAATCCAGGGGAAAGTATTCATCGGCTTCATTGTTGAACCCGATGGTTCGGTAAGTAACGTTACCGTGCTCAGAAGCGTTGATAAATCACTCGATGATGAGGCTGTGAGAGTTGTTCAGTCATCACCAAAGTGGGTAGCCGGAAAGCAGAGGGGGCAGGCCGTAAGGGTCAGGTTTTCAATAACCGTTAATTTCCAGCTGCAGTAAAAAATATTCAGCAGAACCCCGGGTCTCCCGGGGTTTTTTGTTTTATTGGCATTATCTTTGGTATTGAAACTGTGTAGAATATAAACCATTATTGTATGAAAAGATCTTTACCCCTAATGATTCTTGTTGCGATGCTCCTAACAGGATGCGGTTCCTCAAAAAAGCAGATGCAGATAGGAAACTATAATGCCGCAATCGATAAAGCCGTGAGGGAACTCAGGAAAAATCCCGATAACAGGGAAGAGGCAGAGATACTCCAGCGGGCATATGCAATAGCCGAAGAACAGGACAGTGAACGGATCAGGCTCCTGAAGATGGAAAACAATCCGGCAGGCTATGATGAGATATTCCTTACTTACCAGCGGATGCACGACCGTCAGGCGTTGGTCCGCACCGTAACCCCTGTAAATACAGGTGGCCGGACAATTGATTTTCCCTATGTCGATTACATGGCTGAAATGGTGGCAGCAAAACGTAAGGCAGCCGACTTCTACTATACCAATGGCAACGCTTTGATGAAGAATCAGACGAAGGAGTCATACAGGCAGGCTTACTACCAGTTTGTACGGGCCAGGGAATATGTGGGCGATTATCCAAATATCGACCAGCTCATAAACGAGTCAAAATACCTCGGAATGAGTAGGGCAATGATAACGGTTGAAAATAAGTCGATCATTAACTTTCCACCGGAATTTGTTGCCGATTTACTTTCACTCGATCTCCCCAGGCTGAACAGCGAGTGGGTTGAATACCACACCCAGCACCTCAGTCCCGACACACAATACGACTATATGATATATGTCAATATCAAGAATGTTGCTGTAAGCCCCGACCAGGTTGTTCAGAAAGACTCTCTGATTAAGCGTGAGGTGGAGGACGGATTCAACTACCTGCTCGACAAGAACGGGAATGTGATGAGGGATTCTCTCGGCAACGATATCAAGATAAAAAAATACAAGACGCTTCAGTGTGCCCTGATCGAATCTGTACAGATGAAGGCATGCCGTATTGACGGTGACGTTGAGATAGTTCAGCTTAATCCGGCCAAAGCAATTAAACGTGATCCCATTGGTGCTGAATCATCATTCAGGTTTGTATCGGCAAGGGCTATCGGCGACATCAACGCCCTCAGTCCCGAACAACAGCAAAGTACAAAAGTGCAGCCCGCTCCTTTCCCCTCCGACATCGAAATGGTAATACGATGCTCAGAGACACTGAAGATGGCCATCAATGGTATAATGTTGGCTAACAGAAGGTTTGTTATCTAGAAGGGCGTATAAGGATTAACGGGGTTACCTCGCCTACGGCATGGTGAGCTCGCCCGGCGACAGCCGGGTTCGGGTTACGGGTTACCGGGTTGCAGGTTAAACCAATGGAAATCAGGAAGCCTGCGCCAGTAACCCTCCTGCGCCACCTCCTACGCTAAAGCTTCGGAGGTCGAAGAAGGCTACGGAGGGCGAAGCCAGCAACCAGCAACCTGTCCCCTGCACTCCCGACCTTCGGTGCGGGACTCCGCTGCGCTCCGCCTGCACACCATTACGCCATTAATTATTACCTTTGCCCCGTTTTATTTACAAGTAATGCAGGATTACCCAACGGCAGCAGAGAGGGCGGTTATTATAGGCATCAGCTTTCAGGGACAGGATGAGACTCTGACAGGTGAGTATCTTGATGAACTTGAATTCCTTGCCTTTACCGCCGGTGCGGTGGTTGTAAGGAGGTTTACCCAGAACCTCGATTCCCCCAACTCCCGCACTTTCGTCGGAACAGGAAAGGCCGGGGAGATAGCTTCATACATACGCGATAACCAGGTTGACATAGCAGTTTTCGATGACGAGCTGACCCCCAGCCAGCTTCGCAATATCGAGAAAGTGTTTGGCTGCAGGGTACTCGACCGCACTAACCTTATACTCGACATCTTTGCCGGCAGAGCACGCACTGCCCATGCAAAGACTCAGGTTGAGCTTGCCCAGTACCAGTACCTTTTGCCACGGCTCACACGTATGTGGACACACCTTGAGAGGCAGCGGGGAGGTATCGGTCTGAGAGGTCCGGGCGAAACCGAAATAGAGACCGACCGCAGGATAATCCGCGACAAAATAGCCCGCCTTAAGGAGCAACTGATGAAAATAGACCGTCAGATGGCTACCCAGCGCAAGAACAGGGCAAAACTGATAAGGGTCTCGCTGGTAGGCTACACCAATGTAGGCAAATCGACAATAATGAACCTTCTCAGCAAGAGCGACATCTTCGCAGAAAACAAGCTCTTTGCCACACTCGACACAACCGTGCGGAAAGTGGTTGTCGGGAACCTGGCATTCCTCCTTTCCGATACTGTCGGTTTTATAAGGAAACTGCCCCACAGCCTTGTTGAGTCATTCAAATCAACTCTCGATGAAGTTCGCGAGGCCGATATACTGCTGCATGTTGTCGACATATCTCACCCCGGCTTCGGGGAGCAGATAGCAGTGGTTAATGAAACGCTGAGCGAACTGAAATCGCTCGGGAAGAACACCATAATGGTTTTCAATAAGATAGATGCCTACGACTTTGTTGAAAAAGACGCCGACGACCTGCTGCCGGCGACTAAGCGAAACTATTCCCTCGATGAACTGAAGAAGACATGGATGGGCGCCAACCCCGACAACAGGTCGGTTTTCATTTCTGCCCGCCGGAAAACCAACATCGCCGCACTCCGTAACCTCCTCTATGAAGAGGTCAGGAAGTTGCACGTTAAGAGGTATCCCTACAACGATTTCCTGTTTGTGGTTCCACCGGAACCGGAAACTGAATAAACCATTTAAACCAGCCCGGCCCTCAGCATGTACTCTGCAATCTGTATTGCATTGGTGGCCGCACCTTTTCTTATATTGTCGGCTACTATCCACATATTCAGGCACTTCTCGCGCGTGAAGTCGCGCCTTATCCTCCCCACAAACACCTCGTCGCGGTTGTGGGCAGTAAGTGGCATGGGGTAGAGGTTCAGCCTCGGGTCGTCCTGCAAAACAACCCCCGGAAAAGTACCGAGCAGCCGTCGTACCTCGCCAAGTTCAAACTCTTTCTCAAATTCGACATTGACCGACTCCGAATGGCCTCCCATTACAGGTACCCTTACCGCCGTGGCAGTTACCTGTACCGTGGCGTCACCCAGAATCTTTTTTGTTTCGTTCGACAGTTTCATCTCCTCCTTTGTGTATCCATTGTCGAGGAAAACATCGCAGTGCGGCAGACAGTTCCTGTGTATCGGATGAGGATATGCCATCTCTCCCTCCACACCCTTGGCCTCGTTTTCAAGCTGTGTTACCGCCCTTACTCCGGTGCCGGTCACCGACTGGTAAGTCGATACCACCACTCTCTTTATAGTGAAGGCTTTGTGCAGAGGAGCCAGTGCCATCAGCATCTGTATGGTGCTGCAGTTCGGGTTGGCAATTATTTTGTCACTCTTAGTAATAACACTGCTGTTTATTTCAGGAACCACAAGCGGCACGCCCTCCTCCATTCTCCACGCTGAAGAGTTATCAATCACCACAGTGCCAACGGCAGCAAACGCCGGGGCCCACTCCTTCGACACCGAAGCCCCGGCCGAGAATATTGCAAACACCGGTCTCGCCTCAACAGCTTCCATTATGCTTACCACCCTGGAAGCCCTCCCGTTGAAAACCACTTCCCTGCCCACCGACCGCGCCGAAGCCGCCACTATCAGTTCGGCTACCGGAAAACATCTCTCCTCCAATACTTTAAGCATCGACTTACCTACCATTCCCGTTGCTCCGACTATTGCTATCTTCATTTTTTTTTTGTGGTTTTGATTTTTGTTTCCGAAATTTAATATCTGAAAAGGGCGGTCAAAAATACGTTTTTTTCAACTAATTGTCGCGCTGTATGAACAAACTGTCACTGCTGCTGGCATTATTG
>VGGM01000055.1 GCA_016868515.1 Bacteroidota bacterium
CAGAAGGAGATTATATCAGGAACCAAGCGCTGGGTTGTAGGTAACAGCCTTTATACGTGGTATCTGCGTGAGTATGCCGGAGTTAACCCGAACACTGGAAGGGCCCTCTGGTATAAGGATGTCCTTGACGCAGATGGCAACCCTACAGGTGAAAGGGTAACCACCGATACTTACACGAATGCCACCAGGTACGAACTTGGCGAGTCAGTTCCCGATTTCTACGGTGCACTTACGAACTCTTTCATTATTATGAAGGATTTTAACTTCTCGTTCCAGTTCTACTTCAGCGTTGGAGGCAAGGTTTATAACAGCCTAAAGGAGCAGACAATGAACGATGGTTCAAGATACGGCCATCAGCTGAACAAGGATGTAATGAACTCATGGCAGCAGCCGGGTGATGTTACCGATGTCCCGAGGTTCGTTTACAATAACGGAACCCAGAGCAATTTACAGTCAAGCAGGTTCCTTGAAGACGGATCATTTTTAAGGATGAGGAACGTCAACCTTTCATATTCGATCCCCTCAAGACTTCTTGGAGGTACCGGACTTGATGGCGCTTCGGTCTTCATAAACGGCGACAACCTGTTCGTGCTTACCAAGTATACCGGCCTTGACCCCGAACAGGGACTCAGCGGTCTGACCAACACCACAAACGTACCGAACGTCAGGACGGTCACATTTGGGATAAATCTCAGTTTCTAACCCAAAAACCGGAGGACAATTATGAAAAAGATATTATTGACATTGACAATTGCGGGACTTCTGTTTGCAGGATGTTCGGAGGAATTCCTCGAGAGATTCCCTACAACACAGATTGATGAAAGTGCTGCTTTCAGCACTCCCGAAAACGCCATGGCAGTACTCTATGGTGTGTATGACATTTGCTTCGGAACCCAGGCAATGGGTTCATGGATGATGATCTTCAACGAGGTTAGGGGCGATGATTGCTTCGTTACGCAGCAACTCAACTGGAACTTCTGGCCACAGGTCTTCAATTATCAGCAGATACCTACATCAACCTTCAGGGGAGCACCCAGGGATTGGTGGAACGGACTCTACAGAGTGGTTGAAAACGCCAACGGCGCCATTAATGCCGATCTTCCTTTCGTCGATGCAGCTAAGGATGCATACCTTGCCGAAATGAAGTTCATGAGGGCTTACGCCTACTTCCACCTTGTTCAGATCTTCTGCGCTCCCTATGGCAAGGACAACGGCCAAAGTCCTGGTGTCCCGGTATACGAGGTAAGTGATGCGAGCATAATGAAAGGCAGGGGCGTTGTGAGCGAAGTTTACGATCTTATTGAGAGTGATCTCACCGACGCCATTGCAGGATTGCCTGCTCTGAATAAATCATTTGGAGCCACTCGTATTACAAAGGCATTTGCAAATACTGTGATGGCAAGAGTGAAAATGGCCAAGCTTGACTATGCAGGTGCAATACCGTATATCGATGCAGCTATTGCTGATGCACCCGATATCCTGACAACCCCTGCCGCTATCGCCGATTACACCAAAGGCATTAACCGTAAAACCCTCGAATCGATATTCAACGTTCCGTTCAACATCGATGACTATGGTATTTTCTGGGGCTTCTCAAACTTCTGGGATCATCCCGAGGGCTACGGTAATATAATGGTTACGACCGATCTTCTAAACCAGTATGCCGCCAACGATGTAAGGAGGGAGTGGTATATCACGCCAATGTTCTGGAATTACGGAGATGATGATGTTACAGATTACTTTGGAGCTTACAAGTCATACCTGTATCACTTTGAGGGTGCACACGACTGGTCCTTTGCTGAGATCCAGGACTTATATGATAACACAACACCTCTTGACAATTCACTCTTCTATCCGAACCGTCCCGCATCTGACCTTTTTGTCCGACCGGGAATTCACTCAATATATGGCAAGTTTCCGAGGATGGACGGAGTAAGAGGGGGTGATTTCGGAAGCGTTGGTCTTGACCAGCCGACATTGGCAAGAACATCGGAATTATTCCTGATGAAAGCCGAGTGCGAGATGAGGAAGCCGGGTCCGAATGAGACTGCAGCCAAGGCAGCTCTTCAGGTAATTCAGGCAAGAGCCGTGGCCGGAACGCCATTGTCGGCCAATACCGGTGCTGCCCTTCTGGCTGAGATAATGATGGAGCGCCGCAAGGAGCTTGTTGGTGAGGGCTTCAGGTTCCTCGATATTCTGAGGCTTGGACTTCCCCTCGCAAGGCCAAACATTACGGGACCAAACTGGTCGACGATAATGAACCTGCCCGCTTATGACAACAAGATGATCTATCCTATTCCTGAGCCGGAGCTTGACGCAAATCCGATGATGGATAAGGCTGTTGACCAGAATCCGGGTTACTAACACGGGACTAATAATTAAAAAACCAGATGTTATGAAAAAATCAATATATGCTGTATTTTTTCTGATACTTGCACTCAGCTTCGGTTGTGAGAAGGAGCAGGATGCTATTCAGGATGCAGGCGGAGTTACAATCAAGAACACTGTTAAAGTCGGAACTACGGTTGTACCTATGGATGTTAAGGTTAAGAATAAGACAACCGGCGAGTATCTAATTGACGGCTGGGCAAGGCTGAATGCCAATGAAACTGTTGGTTTTCACAATCTTGCAGCTGGGCAATATGAACTGGAGATGAAACGTCCGTATATTTCCGGTTCAAGTACACCTACCACGAATCCGGAGCTATTCCCAACAGTTATCAATACAATAACAATTGTTGAAGGTGAATGGCTTACATATGCGATGAGCTTTACAATCCCTCTTCCTGTCAAGTAGAGGAGAGAGGATCACTCAGTAAATGTATCAGTTACAAAAGGGAGGGTAGATGTTACTCTCCCTTTTTTTTAAAAGAGAGTTAGTTAACCATTGAGAAGTTCAATAATTTACCGTACATTTGCAGCCTCAAAAATTTATTGTAGGTATAATTAACAAGCGTTTTAAGACCAAATGGCAGTTAAAATCAGATTAGCTAGGAAAGGCCGCAAGAAGCTGGCTTTCTACCACATTGTGGTAGCAGATAGCAGGTCGCCACGTGATGGCAGGTTCATTGAAAAGATCGGGTTGTACAACCCGAACACTAATCCGGCAACCATCGAACTCGATTTCGACAAGGCGCTGGGATGGCTGCATAACGGAGCGCAACCTACCGACACGTGCCGTGCGATTTTGTCGTACAGGGGCGTAATGATGAAGAAACACCTTCTTGAAGGCGTTAAGAAAGGGGCTTTCGATGAGGCCGAAGCCGACAGGAGATTTAATGACTGGCTGACCTCGAAGGAGAAGTCTATTGACATGCAGCGTTCATCGCTCGAAAAGGCCGGGGAAGAGAAGAAACGGAAAAGGATAGCAGAGGAGAAGCTTATCAGCGAAACCAGGGCTGCAGAGATTGCACGCAGGAATGCTGCTGAAACAGCAGCTGAAGCAAGAGGTGAGGAACCTGCCGCTGAGGAAGTAACTGAGCAGGCACAGGAGGAGCCGGTTGCTGAAACCGAAACAGCTCCGGAGGCGACTGCAGAGGAGCAGACTCCCGCTGCAGAGTAGCAGCCGGGTTAAATCATCATATAGCCGGAACAGTATGGAGAACCTCCGGTTAAGTGAGATAGGCAGGATTGCAAAGACCTATGGATTTCGGGGAGATGTCCTGATAAGGCTTGCAGAGAGAATTACAGATGATTTTGACACCATTGAATCGCTCTTCCTCCTTGTTGAAGGGAGGGCGGTTCCTTTTATTATTGAGTCTGTTGTGAGCCAGGGCAACAGAACCCTTATTGTTAAGTTCAGGTGGTACGACTCACCGGAGAGCATGGCTGAGTTTGCCGGTTGCCCGGTTTTAATGATTAAGGCAGAGGCTGATCTTCCGGCATTTTCCGATCACCGCATGCTTGAGGGTTTTACCCTGTATGATGAGGATGGGACTGTAAGAGGCATTATTACGAGCATTGCACTAACGAAGCATCAGTGGCTTGCAACTGTTGATTCTCCCTCGGGGAAGTCGTTCCTGGTTCCCGTTCATGAAGACCTTGTCAGGGGAGTTGACGTTCAGGAACGCACGTTAATAATCGAGATTCCCGACGGCCTGGAAAATCTCTGATGGTACTATAGCTGATGCAGCAATCAGGAAGAGCTTAAGTCTTTGTTGTAAACCATAAAACTAAAGCGATGAAAAGATTTTTGTTTATTGTTGCTTCCGTTCTGATGCTCGGGACAATCTCCTTGTCAGTATCAGCCCAGAAGCAGACCAGGGAGGTAAGCAACTTCACAAGGGTGGGATTTGCCGTTCCAGGCGAATTGTATGTTAAGACAGGCACTTCATTCAGTCTGGAACTTGAGGGTAGTGAAAGAATGCTGTCAAAGGTTGTTACAGAGGTGAAAGACGGCAGGCTTGTAATTAAAATGGAGAACCCCGCTTTATCGTGGAATGAAAAGGTAACTGCCCGGATTACCATGCCGTCAGTGGAGGGGCTGAGTATCTCAGGTTCAGGTAAGATATTTGTTGAGTCGTCACTCAATGGGAATGATCTTTCACTCTCAATCAGCGGCAGTGGAAAGATATTTTCGGGTGATTTGGATTACTCAAAGCTGACCTGCTCTATTTCCGGATCGGGCGATTTTGATTTTTCCGGTAAGGGGAATGTTGGTGAAGCTTCACTTTCAATAAGCGGCAGTGGTAATTTCAAGGCTCCATTGCTTGATATCAAGGTGCTCGAAGCACGTATTTCAGGAAGTGGTTCGTGCGACTGTCATGTAACAGGCAGCCTTACAGCCTCAATTGCGGGTAGTGGTAATATTTATTATTCCGGAACCCCCAGGATTGACGTCAGGGCGTCGGGATCGGGTAAGGTAATGTCGAAGTAGGTATTACTACTTTCTAAGTATTGTAATTACACCGTTTGTATCAATTCTGATTACCGGGGAGGGCCTGGCCCTTCCCGTATCGTTTCGCCTGTACTCGGCCACATAATCAGCCCCTCTTACAATATCACCAGCAATCTCTGAGAAGATTGCCGGCGGGGGTTCACCGCTCAGGTTGGCGGAGGTGGATACGACAGGCTTACGGAATCTGCCAATAAGTTCAATACAGAATTGTTCGCTGCAGATCCTAACCGCAGAAAAACCGTCATTTGACACCAGTTGCGGGGCCAGCAACCCTTTTCGGGCCGGCAATACAAGGGTCAGCGCACCCGGTTCAGCCTCAGAAAGCTCATAAACAACAGCCGGAAGGTCACGGGTGTAGCGCTCAAGCATGGCAAATGAATCGACAAGTACGATCATACTCTTTTCGGGAGGCCTGTTTTTGATCGCAAACACCTTATCTACCGCCTTCCCGTCAGTTGCGTCGCAACCAAGGCCCCATATTGTATCGGTAGGGTAGAGAATCACTCCCCCCGACCTGAGAGTATCAACAGCTTTCTCTATATCTTTTCTAATCTCTTCCATAATCTGTCAGAATGCTACATCATACTCCCTGAGGGCGTCATTTAGTGAGGTCTTCATATCGGTCGATTCCTTCCGTCTTCCTATTATCAGTGCACACGGTACACTGAATTCACCTGCAGGGAACCTTTTCGGAAAAGTGCCCGGAATAACCACCGAGCCGGGAGGAACGTATCCCCTGTACTCAATGGCCTCGCTGCCGCTTACGTCAAGTACCCTTGTTGTCCCTGTTATTACCACATTTGCACCAAGCACGGCTTCATTGCCGATCATTGCACCCTCAACCACAATTGACCTTGACCCGAGGAAGCAATTATCGCCTATAATTACAGGGGCTGCCTGAACAGGCTCAAGCACTCCGCCTATACCGACGCCTCCGCTGAGATGAACATTCCTCCCTATCTGGGCACACGAACCCACTGTTGCCCATGTGTCGACCATTGTGCCCTCTCCGATCCAGGCACCTATATTTACAAAAGAGGGCATCATTATCACGCCCGGTGACAAGTATGAGCCATATCTTGCCACAGCTCCGGGAACCACTCTTACTCCCAGTGCCCTGTAATCGCTTTTCAGCGGTATTTTGTCATTGAAATTCAGTGGACCAGCTTCCGAAGGCTCAGTTTTCATAATAGGGAAATAGAGGATTACGGCCTTCTTGACCCATTGATTAACCCTCCATTTACCGTCAATCTGCTCAGCCACTCTGAGGTTTCCCTTATCGAGTTGTCCGATGGTTTCAGCAATTGCCAACCGGACCTCCTTTCTGGCCAGGATATTTCTCTCTTCCCAGGCTGCCTCAATCAGGCTTTTTGCTTCTTCCTTCATCTTTCAACAGGTTTTCGGGCAAAAATAGTAATTGTACCGGACAGCCCGTCAATTATTTGCACATTATGATCTCTGTTTTCATTGCCTGAAAGAAAAAACTGTTTTGCTTATATTGAACTTTTGCGTTAATATTGTTGTTACTGTGAATTGATGCTTATGAAACAGGACACATCCATGATACACTTCGAAAATTACTCTATATTTGATACTTATAAACCAGATTGAAAAGAATAGTTTAAACTAAAACCCTGTTTTTTATGATTAGTAATGTTTTTTGGATTGTTCCCATTGCAGCGGTTACTGCGCTGGTGTTTGCCTGGGTTTTCTTCAGGGGCCTTATGAAGAATTCCGAAGGTAACGACAGGATGAAGGAGATAGCCCAGTATGTCAGGGAGGGGGCAATGGCCTACCTTACACGGCAGTACAAGGTTGTTCTGATTGTATTCATAATACTTGTTGTTCTGCTGACACTTCTTGCCTATATGGGCGTACAGAACCCGTTTGTGCCGGTTGCCTTTCTCACCGGAGGTTTCTTTTCGGGTTTGTGTGGGTATCTGGGCATGAAAACAGCCACATATGCTTCGGCCAGAACTGCGCAGGGGGCGACGGTATCGCTTAACCGCGGCCTGCAGATAGCATTCAGGAGCGGTGCAGTAATGGGATTGGTGGTGGTTGGATTCGGGCTGATCGATATTGCCGGATGGTTCCTGCTTCTCAATAATGTTATCTACACCCCCGAGAACATGCATAGCGGTCTGCATTTTCTGGGGCTCACCTTCGTTCATGAAGGGACCACCGAACATATGAAGTATATTGAGATAACGGCCACCATGCTTACCTTCGGGATGGGTGCTTCAACCCAGGCTCTTTTTGCACGTGTGGGAGGCGGTATTTACACAAAAGCTGCCGACGTTGGTGCTGATCTGGTTGGTAAAGTGGAGGCAGGGATTCCCGAGGATGATCCCCGTAACCCGGCAACCATTGCCGATAACGTTGGTGACAACGTAGGGGATGTTGCTGGTATGGGGGCCGACCTGTATGAATCATACGCCGGTAGTATTCTTGCAACAGCAGCCCTTGGTGCAGCTCTTACCGGACTTAACTCCGAGGAGCAGGTAAAGGCAATAATTTCGCCAATGATAGTAGCTGCAGTTGGCATAATATTATCAATTGCAGGTATTTATCTTGTCAGGACGAAAGAGTCGGCTACCCAGAAGAATCTTCTTAACGCCCTCCTGATAGGAACAGGCGGGGCTTCTGTATTAATACTGCTTGCAATGGCCGGGTTGGCAATGGCCGGATGGGTAAGCTGGGGTGTGTTCGGATCGGTTGTCGCAGGCCTTGCTGCAGGCGTAATAATTGGTCAGTCAACAGAGTACTTCACCTCAGATGAGTATCAACCTACACGGGGTATTGCCAGGCAGACACTCACAGGGCCTGCGACAACCATTATCGATGGTATTGCAGTAGGTATGTATTCGACATGGTTACCGGTTCTGACCATTGT
>VGGM01000056.1 GCA_016868515.1 Bacteroidota bacterium
GCCGAATTCTTAAAGGAGAATCCTCCTTCATCAGACATGGTGAATTCATCTATGGTACGTGAGGTTGGAATGAACATAGTAAACTCTGTAAACAGGTATTTCGAAATACATAATCTTACCAGCAGGCTCAGCGGCTATGAGTGGGAGTTTACCCTTGTCGATCAGGATGTGCCGAACGCCTGGGCAATGCCTGGAGGTAAGGTGGTGGTCTACAAAGGGTTACTTCCCTTAACTCTTGACAGGGACGGCCTCGCCGTGGTTATCGGTCATGAAATTGCACATGTTGTTGCCCGCCACGGCAATGAGAGAATGAGTCAGGGGCTCCTGGTTCAGTTAGGGGGTATAGCGCTTAGCGAAGCCGTTAAAGAGAAGCCCGAAGAGACACAGAGTATTTTTCTTCTTGCCTATGGTGCCGGCGCGCAACTGGGTGCGATACTTCCCTACTCACGTCAGCATGAGAAAGAGGCCGATCAGCTGGGACTGATCTTTATGTCGATGGCCGGGTACAATCCTGAAAAGGCAGTTGAGTTCTGGGAGAGGATGACATCAATGGGAGGCGGTGAGCGACCTCCTGAGTTCCTCAGTACGCATCCGTCAGATGAATCGAGAATCAGGGCTATCAGGGCCTTTATCCCGGAGGCAGGGAGGTACAGTCCCGGTGGCGACCGCGGGTAGTTTGATGAATTGCCTGCAGGGGTACTGCAGGCAGACCTGAAAACCCCACAGGTGTCTGCCTTTTGTCATAAGGAAAGTTGATAAATATCAATTTATCAGATTATTTATCTCACCTGCACAATCCCGCGGCAGTAATTAATATCGGGTATATTTGTGAAATAATTAACACTGCAAACAGGATGTATCAGAGAAAGATAGGTAAAGGGATTCTTGGATTTTCGGCCGTAACGCTGATGGTATCTGTATTGTTATTCTCGTGTGAAAAATACGTATTCGATCCACCTGAGCTTGACCCTGATGAAGAAGTGAGTTTCGCAAATGACATCACCCCCTTCTTTACCTCGAAATGTGCAGGCTGTCATGGTGGAGCCATTAATCCCGACCTCAGGGCGGCGAACTCATTCGCAGCGCTTGTTACCGATGCCACTCCTGCAACCAGGTATGTTAACACCGTATCGCCTGAGACCAGTCTTATCTATACTAAACTATCAGCCGGAAGCCATGCCACGATAGCTACAGATATTGAAAAACAAAAAATCCTGAAGTGGATTCAGGACGGAGCCCAGAATAACTAAACAGATAAACCCGAAACAAATGAAGAAGATATTTGCCTTGTTGATTGCCGCCCTGATGTTCGTTTCCGTACTGGCTCAGGAAGAAACAGATTACCCCGTAAGGGATGTTTTCGAAACAGGCATACTAATGGACAATCCGACTGTGCTTACACCTTTCAAAGGTTTACTGGAGTTTCAGATACATCACCGTTTCGGGATTGTAAACAATGGTATCAAGGATGTGTTTGGAATATATGCTCCTTCGAATATCCGCCTCGGGCTGAACTACGGCATAACCGACCGGATTATGATAGGCGCCGGTTCAACCAAGGATTACAAACTGCAGGATTTCATCATTAAGTATGCCATACTGCAGCAGACCGTTTCCGGCAAGGTTCCGGTATCGCTGACTTACTACGGCAACATGGTGGTTGATCTCCGCAATGAGTCGGAGTTTGGGCCGGCCGAAGCCTACAGGGAGATTCACAGGCTCTCATATTTTAACCAGGTTATTGTAGCAAGAAAAATAAGTGAGGTATTCTCACTGCAGGTGGCACCCACATTCTTTTACTTCAACAGTGTTCAAACCGGATACCGGAATGCCAATTTTGCCCTGTCGGTAGGCGGAAGAGCCAGGTTTGCAGCCTCACATGCAATAATCGCCGAATACAATCAGGTACTTAACGGGCAGAAGAACGAAGACTTCAATCCCAAACCACAGCTGGCCATTGGCTGGGAGAAAGGTACGGCAACACATGCATTCCAGCTTTTCTTTGCCAATTATAAAGGAATTGTGCCACAGAGAAACTTCCTTTTCAATCAGAATGACTTCGCCTCGGGCGACTACCTTGTTGGAATGAACATAACAGTGAAATTCTGAAACACGCCCTGTATAAATGAAACTCAAAACCGGACCCGGATATCTTATCCTGCTGTTGCTAGTTCCGTTACTTTTTCTGTACGCGTTTAACCTGCCTGTAGTACAGGAAGCAGACGATCCCCAGGAACTTATTGTTAAGGGAGCCGAAAACAATCCCTTCAGTGAGGAGAATGAAACATGTCTTAGATGTCACGGTGAGCAGAAATACGAGCTTACCGACCCGGTTACCGGGATGGTTGTAAGAAGGCCAATGTCGGGTAGCTATTACATTGACAGGGATGTTTTCTACCAGTCGGTCCACTGGAGTTTCGCCTGCCTCGACTGCCACCTGGCCGATTATGGCGAATACCCTCATGCTCTGAGTCTTCGCTTCGAGCCTCCCTATAATTGTCTCGACTGTCACGGGTATGATGAAACATATGCAAGGTACAAGTTTGAAGACATTGAAACTGAACACCTTAAAAGTGCTCATTATACCCAGACCAATGGTGAGTTCTCGTGCTGGAATTGCCACAACCCGCACTCTTATCAGGTACTTGCCCGCGAGGGGAAAGACATATTCGAAGTGGTACGCAATTCAAACAATATGTGCCTTGTTTGTCATGGCGATCCTTTTAAGTTCGGGCTTGTAAGCGACATAGAACCTACTGAAATAATTTCGACTCACAACTGGCTGCCTAACCAGAGGCTTCACTTCAAAGCAGTCAGGTGCATAGATTGTCATACTGAAATAAATGACAGCCTGCTTGTCTCGCACAATATGAGACCTGCCGAAGAAGCTGTAAAGGGCTGCGTTAGTTGTCATTCCAGCAACTCCATTCTGATGGGTACACTTTACAAATACGAGGCAAAGGAGTCGAGACGAGAGTATGGTTTTGTTAATTCCGCAATCATCAGGAATAACTCGTATGTTATTGGAGCCAACAGAAGCAAGCTCATGAATTACGGAAGTCTTCTGATATTCGGTCTTACTCTTGGCGCGGTTCTTGTTCATACCTTTTTCAGGATAAGATTCTCCAAAAAGCATCACAATGAGTGAAAAGTACTATTTCTATCCACGCTGGATAAGAGTGTGGCATACCCTGAATGCTATTCTCTGCCTGATGCTTATTGTGAGCGGTATAAGCCTTCAGTATTCCGATACCGATGCTCCCGTGATTAACTTTCAGGCGGCAATAGGAATCCATAATTTCGCAGGGGTTGCCCTGACATTTAATTATATGATATTCTTTGTCGGAAACCTGTTAACCGAAAACGGAAGGAATTACCTGATGAGGAGAAAAGGCCTGCGTGACCGGTTGTGGAAGCAATTACGGTACTATGCTTACGGATTTTTCAGGGGAGAGAAGGCTCCCTTTCCTGTTGGTAAAGAGAGGAAGTTTAATCCCCTGCAACAGATCTCCTATGTAATCGTTATGTATGCTGCAATTCCCCTTCTTTTCTTAACGGGCTGGGCACTGCTGTTTCCGGAATTCATCCTGAAAAAGTTCCTTGGTTTCAGCGGTATTTTCCTTTCGGCACAGCTCCATATAGCAATGGGTTTCCTTGTGTCGGTGTTCCTCGTAATTCATCTCTATGTCAGCACTATGGGAAGGACTCCGCTGAGTAATTTCCGTAGTATGATTGATGGCTGGCAGGAGGCACATTAATATTATGTAACTAAATTTTAATATTCACAATTATGAAAAATGCGATTTTACTTACTTCTGCAGGGGCTGTTCTGATGGCTTTCCTGCTGATGTCATTCTCGGCATATCAGCAGAAACAGCCCGAGCCATGGCCTGTACCGGCCGAGTACAAGAATATGGCTAACCCGGTGAAAGCCGATGAAGCATCTGTTAAGCTCGGCGCTGCTGCCTATGCCAGGAACTGCGCATCGTGCCATGGCAGAACCGGACTCGGTGATGGTCCTAAGGGCAGGGCTCTAAAGACATTCTCGGGCGACTTCTCAGGAGCCGCCTACCATAACCAGACCGACGGAGAACACTTCTACAAAACCAAGTTCGGACGCGGTGAGATGCCGGCTTATGACAAGAAGATTTCCGATACTGATATGTGGCATATGGTTAACTATATGAGAACTTTCAAGAAATAATCTCAGTAAGAATAGTACTCAGTATTATGAAACGGTACGGCTTCGGCTGTACCGTTTTATTTCTGACCCTTCTCTCCTCCACAATTATTCGCTTTGTTAGAGTGCCATCGGTACGATCCTAATTGTGAGTAAGGATGTTTGTCCTTGTTGAGTGTCGTCTCTCCGGGACTAAAGTTTACCGGTAACCGATTACTGATTACCGAATACATTCTTTTCCATACTCCATGCTCCATGCTCCCCCTGCGCTCTTCGTCCTTCGCCCTGTGATCTGCGCCCAAAAAAGAAACGCCCCGGAAAATTGTTCCGGAGCGTTTCTGGTTAATTGCCAGGTTTTAGTAAGACCTTTATTTAAGCTGTTTCATTCTGTCAATCGAGTTTTGCAGGAGTGCCTTTGTATAGGGAGGATTATGCGCATAGAGCCCGCCCGCATCATCACCATCACCAACGGCTACCTTGTAGTTCCAGAAGGCTCCGGCTATGTCGGCCTGATAGGTTCCCGGTATAGCAAGTCCGGTTGATGAGTTGTAAATGCCAAGCCTTATTAACTCAGTCTTAAGCTCGTCAAGCATCGAATTAACCGCTGCCCTTGAATTATTATTTTTGGTAGCAAAAGCCGAGGCCGACTCGGTATGACATGTAATACAGCCAGCCTGAAGGACATACTCGGTTCCCTGAGACTCATATCTCAGAGCCATGCTGTGCCCTCCCGCCTTATCACCATAGGGTGTTGCCATATGGCAACTGGTGCATGAAAGATTCTTGTGAGAATGGCTGGCGTTGTAAGGTAGCGTTCCGGCTGTATGATACCCACCGGTATTGGTCATGATGTTTGAGACTGATGAATAGTGCGGTCCCCATCTTGTTTGGGAGGTACTAAGCGTTAAGTTTCCGCTTCCGACAGCCGGAATAGCCGGACTTGCAGGCCTTGCCTGGTGACAGTTTGCACACAGGTTTCCGGAACTGTTGCTGGCAGTATTGTTGTACTGGCCGCCAATACCATTCATGAAGGTAACCGGTGCGGTAGTTGTCAGGGCCAGATCGGTGACTGCAAAATCCTTGTGAACCTGGTGGCATGTATAGCAATTGGGTTGCTGAACATCCAAAAATGTCTGGTGAACATTGCCGCCGGTTCCTTTCAGGAACTCCATGAATCCCTGATGGGTATGACACTTCTGGCAGTCGCCAGATGTCCTTCCGTTTGTGTAGGCGGCCATTTCCCCATTGGCATGCTGCGAATTATCATACTGTAGTTGCTTGGCAGAAATAACAGCTGAGTTGTTATGGCATGCCGAACATTTTGCAGTTCCGTCTGTGCCATTAATCCCATCGACTCCGTCGACTCCGTCCTTACCGGCCGGGCCCATAGGCCCCTCACAGGCAATTATTACGAAAACCGCAAGTGCTGAGATCGAAAGTAGTTTTAGAAGGCTTTTCATATTGTCAGGGTTTATCGTTGATTATATGACGTGAAGATATGGCTGACGACTGTTAATAAATTAACATAAGTGGTGATAATCACAACGGTAATTATTGATTATTAATTCATGACCTGGTGATATAAATCAACGCGCTTGGTGATATTTGAGATAAATCTTAAATTGGTACTATCCAAAGTTCTATTTTTACCCGGTTAATAAGCATGGAAAACTCTCAAGAGATAATAGCAGACAGTTGTGTTTGCTGCCAGAAAGGCTGGAAAAACTTCAGGAATCTTACTCCTGATGAACTGAAACTTGTTAACGATAACCGGTATGAAGCTACTTTCAAAGCCGGGGAAATAATACTTAAACAGGGCTCTCCTGCCTCTAATGCCGTTTTCATCCACCATGGCCTGGCAAAGATGTATATGGAAGGGGTATCGGGCAGGAATCTGGTTCTTGGAATTGCACAGCCGGGACGGCTTATTGCAGGGCCAGGCTCGTACGTAAACTCCCGTAACTCTTATTCAGTCTCCTCAATTAATATGGTAAAGGCATGCTTCATCAGCTTCGATATTATAAGGGATCTGGTGCGCCGGAACAGCGATTTTGCCGAAGGGATGATTGAGGACATCAGCATCAAGTCCTATAAATCGCATCAACGGATGCTTAGCTTTGCCCACAAAAAGATGCATGGCAGGATTGCGGAAACAATACTTATGTTTGCCGATGAGATTTTCGGGTCCGATGAGTTTGAAATGCTGCTTTCGAGGCAGGATCTTGGTGACATGACAAATATGGCAAAGGAGAGTGTTGTAAGGGTTTTGAAGGAACTGGAGCAAGAGGGTATAATTGAGGTCGCCTGCCCTAAAATGAAGATTACTGACAGGGCAAGGCTCCAGATAATTTCCGACAGAGGCTGAAAAAGTGATAATCAAACTATTGCGGTTAGGATAAATTAAAACAATCAGATAATGAGGCTTTTGAAATTTATTTTCTCTCCCACGCTCATGGGAGTCCTGTTTATAATCCTTGCAGTTGCCCTGGCTATTGCAACCTTTATTGAGAATGATTATGGTGCTGCCGCGGCAAAAAGCATGGTATACAATACATGGTGGTTCGAAGTAATATTTGTTCTCCTTGCGCTGAATATTGGCGGTCAGACAGTGATATTTAAACTTTACCGAAGGGATAAACTGACAGTTTTTCTCTTCCATGCGGCCTTTATAATAATGATTGCGGGTGCGGCCATTACGCGCTACACCGGTTATGAAGGCATAATGCATATAAGGGAAGGAGCAAGCAGCAATACCTTCCGGACTGCCGAAAAATATATCAGTTTAAAACTGCGTGACGCTTCAGGGGCCGTTTTGCTTGACGATGACACACCTTTCAGTATTACTTCGGTATCAGTAGATAAATATTCAAGGAAGGTTACAGCTCATGGTCTGGAGGGGAGGGTGACACTTTCAAGGTTCATCCCCAATGCATCGGAAGCAGTTGTTGACTCAAGGTCTGGCAAACCAATAGTTTCAATGCTTGTAACCCGGGGAATGTCGGCCAGGGAGGTTGTCTTCCTTACAATGGGCGAGGTCAGGAATGTTGCCGGGTTTTCTATTGGTTTCGGAGCAGTTGACCAGTGCGATATCAATATAGCTTTCAACGGAACAGCGTTCAGCATGGTTTCAGCCGGAAACATTGCTTCATCGGCGATGGGATCGCAGGATTCTGACATTCATGAGGCAGGGGTGGAAATTCCGCTCGAGTTAATGAAAATTTACACAACCGGTTCGACCCGGATTATCCCCCAAAAGATATCCCCATCGGGTATAGTTGTGCCTGTTCCTGTTGACATGGCTCAGCAACCGACAGGTCAGAATGCCCTTGAGTTCGAGATTTCCATGGGCAACTCGGTATATACCACTCACTTATGGGACCGGTCCGCGAGAAGTGTTCCGGAATCTGAAGTTAAACTGGGTGATTATACACTTGTCCTGTCGTATGGAGAGAAGACCAAGGAGTTGCCTTTCAGTATCAGGCTTAACGACTTTACTCTTGAGAGGTACCCGGGATCAAACAGCCCTTCCGGCTACAAGAGCGATGTTGTTCTGGTTGACGA
>VGGM01000057.1 GCA_016868515.1 Bacteroidota bacterium
AGGCAATCTGCTTGTGGCACTGCTTACAGCACTTATTCCGGTTGCTGTGATGTTTTACGAGTTTCCGTTCATGTTCAGTTATTACGAATCAAATTCAATTGGTCACCCAGGTTACCGGGTGCTTTTTTTATGGACCGGAGGGTTTGCCCTTTTTGCCTTTATGACGACCCTGGCCAGGGAGATAATCAAAGACATTGAGGATTATGAGGGTGATATGGAGTTCGGCAGGAATACACTTCCGGTTATTCTCGGCATACGGAGTTCGAGGATTGTTGTGGCTTTATTGCTGGCTTCAATTATCGGGTCTCTCTATCTGGCATGGGTTTTTATCTTAAGTGACCTGCTTACCCTGATCTATATAAGTGTTGCCCTTGCAGTGCCGTTGTTGGTTGTATTATGCATGGTTGTTACAGGTAAATGCAAAAGAAGGTTTCATGATGCCAGCAGTCTTATGAAGTATACTATGCTTGCCGGATTGATATACACGGCGATTGTGAAAATCATTCTTAGCAAAGGGTTGTTCTGATATGCTGGCGGATAGAATCAGGGGATACAGGATTATTCTTGGATCGGCATCACCAAGGAGGCGTGAACTGCTGGCCGGGCTGGGCCTCACCTTCGATGTGGCGGTTCCGGCTATCAATGAGGAGGTTCCGTCATGGGTTGAGCCGCGAGAGGCGGCATCATGGCTGGCGAGAGCGAAAGCCGACAGCCTTCGGGAAGGTCTTGGTTCCCGGCAAATACTGATTACAGCCGATACCATTGTGCTTTGCAGTGATCGTATACTGCCAAAGCCTGGCAACAGGGATGAGGCGGTTGAATTCCTCAGGTTCCTCTCGGGCAAGGTTCATTCAGTAATAACCGGAGTTTGTATAACAACCGGTTCCAGTCAGGTTGCATTCTCGTCGGAGACCCTGGTGAAATTCTGCCAGATTGATGACGAAGAGATTGACTATTATGCAGATAACTATCATCCTTACGACAAGGCGGGGGCATATGGTATACAGGAGTGGATTGGGTTTGTGGCTACCGAAAGAATTGAAGGCTCATACTTTAATGTAATGGGACTGCCCGTAAACCGGCTTTACAGGGAGTTAAAGAAGCTATTTAAATAACTAAAATATTAATATCATCTGAATCAGGTTATTAACGCTGCTTGTTTTTGCCGGACTGATATCAGGCTCGGTTGTCAGAGCCGATGAGGGTATGTGGATACCCATCCTGATTGAGAAGTACAACATCAGGCTTATGCAGGAGAAGGGCTTTAAGCTTACAGCTGAGGAGATATACAGTGTTAACCGGGCCGGCATGAAAGATGGCATTGTAATCTTCGGCGGGGGCTGCACGGGTGAAGTTATTTCAGGCGAGGGGTTATGATTCACGCGATGCAGTAAATAATAAGCACTACACCACACTGAAGGGTATTATGGAAAAGGATAACCCTGAGGTTTATGACTACGATGTTCCGCAGCGCCTCCACGACCTTTATGCGAGCCGCGATATCAGGTATGCCCTGTTTATTATTGACAAGTTTGCAGGCGCAGGATACCTGCTCAATGAGATGGTAATTATTGACAAGTAACAGTTCCTTAATCAGCAAGTATAAAACCGGAGCCGGCTTTGACCACGCTCCGGTTTTTTCTGTTTTTTCGCAATTATTATACCCACTCTTCCCTTACAGGTGCACCATTAATACCGATTACTATCGATTTGACTGGCACCTTGCGGTTTGCGTTGTCGGTGGCCGATTTTACCATTCTCAGCAATCCGCTGCAACAAGGGACCTCCATAGTCATAACCGTGACGGTATTTACATTTGCGTCATCAATAAGCGACTTTATTTTGCTGACATAAATCTCCATATTACTGTCAAGTTTCGGACAGGCAATGGCTACAGTCTTGTTTTTCAGATATTTGCCATGAAAATTACCGGCAGCAAAAGCAACACAGTCGGCAGCAATTACCACGTCTGAACCCTGAAAATAGCCTGCAGCCGGATTAATGAGGTGCATCTGTACAGGCCATTGCCTGAGTTCTGAGGGTGCATCAGCCGATGCAACACCGCCTGCAGGTGAAATATTATCCCTCTCAATTGTCATTGATCTGGAACCGGGGCAACCTCCCTGGGAGTGGGAGTGGGAGTGGGATTGAGAGTGAGAATGGGAGTGGGAGTGAGATTGTGAGGGCTGTGGTTTCGTGGTGGCTCCTCCCGGTTTGTGATTGTGGACTGATTCCATTACCTCGTCGACATTGAAGTCGGCCATACCCCTGTGTTCGAGCATATATTCAACACCCTCGCTGAGGTAACCGAATTCGTTGTGGTCCTTAAGATGTTTCAGATGGGCGATTACAGTATTCCTGCCTTTGGTCAGCATCTCCTTCATAACGGCTTTTTCGTTATAGGGTTCCGCTTCACGGGTTTCCATTGTTATTGCACCTTCCGGACAGTGGCCAATGCATGCTCCAAGACCGTCGCACATGAGGTCACTTATAAGCCGGGCCTTACCGTCAACAATCTGCAGAGCCCCTTCATGACAATTTGGAATGCATAGAGCGCATCCGTTGCATTTATCTTCATCGATTCTGATTATTTCCCTTTTCATGTTTTTTGTTTTAGATTATGGTACAAATTTGGATTAAGTCTAAATAAGAAGATGTAACATATGTTACAATAGTGAGTTTTTTTAATTTTGAAAAAAAAAGTGAAATGGATTTTGACTTTTTATCGCGGTCTCCGGTTTTTCGTGGACTGAGTGCCGGTGAGACTGAATCGGTACTGGGGGGGGTGAGGTACAGGACCAGAAGTTATCTTCCCGGCTCGGTGATTGCCTTAAGTGGTGATGAGGTAACATCATTGCAGATCGTTGCAAAAGGACTGGTTAAGGGTGAAATGGTTGACTATTCAGGCCGGGTACTGAAGATAGAGGATATTGCTGCACCAAGGGCGCTGGCTCCGGCATTCCTTTTCGGTTCCGACAACAGGTATCCGGTAAATGTCACTGCAGTAACTGAATCGATTCTGCTGATAATCGGGAAGAGGGATTTCGTAAGCCTTTTATGCTGCAATGAGACGATACTGACGAATTACCTTGACATGATTTCGAGCAGGTCACAGTTTCTGTCGGAGAGGATAAGGTTTATTACGTTCAGAACCATTAAGGGCAAACTTGCCAACTACCTTCTGGAGCATACCACTGTTGAGAATCCTTATATCAGGCTTAACCTTACCCAGCAGGAGTTATCCGACTTTTTTGGTGTGGCCAGGCCGTCACTTGCCAGGGCTATAAGGGAGATGGAGGAGGGAGGCGTTATTGAGTCGTCGGGAAAGGAGTTCAGGGTTACTGACAGGCCCACGCTGCTTTCGGTTGCAGCAGGATTGGCTGACGTTTAGCATGGTGCCATGACTCAAAATGCAATATGTTAATTACCAGGTATTAATATCTTTCTGTTTACTATTTTTTCCGATATCACGGGTTTGCCGGCAGGGTAACCGTAATGCAGGTGCCTTCGCCTGGTTTGCTTTCGAGGGAGAGAGTTCCCCTGTTTACCTTCACCAGTTCATTGCAAAGTTTTAATCCGAAACCGGTACCCTTCTCATTTTCGGTTCCGGGAGTACTTTCCAGGCTGGCGGAGACGAGAATGGCCTCCTGGCGGTCGGGCGGAATGCCAACACCATTGTCACATATTCTAAGAGAGAGTTCGTGAACCGGTTTTGTCTTCTCCCTTAAAAGGATGCTGATCCTGCCCCCGCGGCCGGTAAATTTAACAGCGTTGGAGAGAAGGTTCCTTATAATAATATCCACCAGGTCCTTATCGGCCCAGGCCCTGGTTCCACCGATTTGTGTAAAATTAACTGAGATGCCTTTTCTGTCGGCAGAGTCTTTATAGATACTCATATTTGTAAGAATAATTGAAGAGATATCGTGCATTTCGGGAGCATACCTGATTTTATCTTCCTGTCCTCTTCCCCAAACGAGCATATTCTCGAGAAGGTTGATTACCATTTGCGAGTAGTTAATGCATGACCCAGCGAGGGTCTCGTACTTTTCGCGGTATTCCTCTTCCTTCAGCAGATTAAGTATGTACTGGATGTTTACAACTGGGCTTCTCAGATCGTGTGCTATTACAGAGAATACCTTGTTTTTCAGGTTAATGGTTTCGGTCAGGTTCTGGTTCTGGGTTTCTATCTGCCTGCTGTATTCTTCGGCAATGGTTTTAGCCTGGGTTAGTTCCTTTGTCCGTTCGGTTACAATAGCCTCAAGATCGCGGTTGAGTTGTTCGAGACTGTTTTGCAGGCGTTCCTTTTCCCTGAACGACTTTACCCACCGGAAAATAAGAAGTCCGGACTGAATGAAGATGAACACCATAATAGCGTCTGACATCACATACTCTCCATGCCCTGATATGTTCGACATTGCGAGTATTATATCATGAACCGCGGCATAAATCACCACCGTAAATCCGGCAAGGTAAACCCAGTCGATTAGTACTTTGTCTTTAATGATTTTTGACACGCTGGCTGAGACTGTGTTTATGATAAACAGAACTACGAGTATGTAGACAGGGATGGTTAAAAAGGAAAAAGTCCTGACCGGAAGCAACAGAGTAGCAGCCGCCATGATTGTGAACAGGATTGGCGTAAGAACTGCAAAAAACCTGTTATAGGCTCCTTTGTAAATTGAATAGATAAAGAGGTACCCTCCAGCCACCAGGGTGTAAAGGCTGAGATATTCCATTCTGATGATCCATGACCAGTCGGGATTCATAAACAGGTAAATCAGGTACTGGTTTGTGAAGAGAGGACGCAGGGCCAGACCCAGCAAGACAATGGCAAAAAAGAGGGAGGTATTGTCCTTCCGGTACAGCAAGTAGAAGAAAATGAAGAACAGGCAGAATGCAGCCAGAATACTAACATTTGACCATGCACGGCCATATCTGAGGGCCGCATCATGTTGGACCTGGACGAAGGAACCGAATTCCACGGGAAGCCAGAAACCTCCTCTGCGATGGTGAAAGTTGGAAACATTGAAAAGAATTTCAACTGTGTTACCCGATGGGATAAACCTGTAGATTCTGGGTTTGTATTCGGGTACGGAGGCGGATTCTGAGGTTCCGCTAATACCGTTACTACCCGTGAAGACACCGTTAATATACAGGTCATATGAGGAGTCAAATACCTTTACGTCAAGGCCAAGCGGAGTTTTGTTGTTTTCGGGCAGGAGAATAAGAAGTCTGTATGTGGCATATCCCTCTCCTTCGGGGTTAATGCCTTCAATTCCGGCATCGGTCCAGTACGACGGGACTTTTATATATCCATCGGGAACGGGCTGGTTCCCGTCCCTGAAATTGTATGGCCGGTATAGCTGTTTCCAATAGAATTCCCATGTTCCGTTAAGCTTGATTGAAAAATGCTCATCGATGACGGTATTTCTCAGATCGAGAACCCCGTTAACCGGATGCGGGTAGCCGGAACCTTTGGCTGGTTGTAATCCGGTTAAGTTAAACAGAAGGAGGAAGACTATAAACCTTGTCATTCGGATAGAGGGATTATTTTTCTGAAAAATAGCTAAAAACCCGATATAATGAAACTCCCGGATCCCACTTATATTAGAGATCCGGGAGTTATTTCCTGATGACTGACAGAATCAGTTCATTAGTCCCCTGTTTCTGAGGAGAGCTTCGATACCTGGCTGCTTGCCACGGAAGTTGATATACAGGTCGCGTGGCTCGGCAGAACCGCCTTTTGAAAGAATTTCTCTTTCAAATGCAGCGGCTACATCCCGGTTGAAAATATCTCCGGTTTCCTTAAAGGCTTCAAAAGCATCGGCATCAAGCTGTTCGCACCAGATGTAGCTGTAATACCCGGCCGAGTAGCCACCCGAGAAGATATGGTTAAAGTATGTTGACCGGTATCTTGGAATAATCTCACTGATAAGACCGTATTTATCCATTGCCTTCTTCTCGAATTCCTGGACATTTATATTTTCAGGAGTTGTAATGGCGTGGAACTCCATATCCAGTAGCGAAGCTGCCACGTACTCAACTGTTATGAATCCGGTGTTGAATTTCCCGGCCCTGTCGAGCTTCTCAATAATTTCTGCCGGAAGCACTTCTCCGGTCTGGTAGTGTTTTGCATATACATTAAGGACTTCAGGTTCTAGCACCCAGTGTTCCATTATCTGCGAGGGGAGTTCGACGAAATCTCTGGCCACAGAGGTCCCGGAAATGCTGGGATAGGTTGAATTGGAAAGCAACTGATGGAGTGCATGTCCGAACTCATGGAAGAAAGTGCCGGCTTCTTCAGCTGTAAGAAGGGATGGTTTATCGCCGGAAGGGGGCGTGAAGTTGCAAACGATTGACACAAGCGGGGTTACCATTTTCCCTTTCGAATCCCTGTGTTGTCCCCTGAAGGCAGTGCACCATGCGCCTCCTCTCTTCGATGCTCTGGGGAAGTTGTCAATAAAGAGGATTCCGATGTGCTGCCCGTTGCGGGTTACCTCATAGACTCTTGCATCGGGGTGATATGATGGCACATCGGTTCTTTCTGCAAATTCGAGATCGTAGAGTCGGCCTGCAACATAGAACATCCCGTCCCTGACATTGTCGATGGCAAAATATGGCCTGGTTAATTCATCATCGAGATCATACTTCTCTTTCTTGATCTTTTCAGTATAGTACCACCAGTCCCATGGCTCAAGTTTGAAATTTCCGCCTTCACGCCTTATGAGAGCAGACTGTTCCATGGCTTCGGCCTTTGCTACCGGCAGTGCAGCATTCCATATCTGTTCAAGGAAGCTGATTACGGTTTCGGGGTTGCCGGCCATGTTTCTTTCAAGAACGAAGTCGGCATGGCTTTTATAACCCAGCAGGCTGGCTCTTTCCACCCTGAGTCGGGCAATATCGGCCACAATCTTGTTATTGTCATTTTCATTGCCATTATTACCTCTGTTCTCGTATGCCTTGAATATCTTTTCTCTCAGTTCCCTTTTCTCTGAATACTGGAGGAATGGCCAGATACTGGGGGCCTGGAGGGTGAATACCCACTTACCTTCCATGCCGGCATTTTTTGCGGCACCGGCAGCCTGCATTTTCAGACCTTCAGGAAGGCCTGCCAGGTCATCCTCTGTTTCAATTACCAATCTGAAACTATTCGTCTCAGCCAGCAGATTCTGTCCGAATTTAAGGGTCAGCATCGAAAGTTCCTCGTTTATCTTCCTCAGCTTATCCTTATCGTCGGGAGACAGGGCTGCACCGTTTCTGATAAAATTCTTGTACCTCAGTTCGAGAACCCTCTTCTCTTCAGCCGTCAGACTGAACTTATCCTGGTTCTCATAAACGGTTTTAATCTTCATAAATAGTGTCTCGTTAAGGCTAATGTCATCACTGTGTTTGCTCTGTAAAGGCGAAAGCTCCACGCTTAATGCCTGCATTTCTTCACTGGTATTGGCCGAATTGATCGGGCCAAATGTTGAGCTTACCTTTCTGAGGAGGGCACCGCTGTATTCAAGGGCCCTGATTGTGTTCTCGAAAGTAGGCTCATCCTGATTTTCAATGATAGCGGTTACTTCATTCATCTGTTCTTCGAAGCCTTTCAGATATGCCGGCATGTAGTGCTCGGTTTTAATCTGGTCGAAGGGAGGGATGCCGAAAGGAGTCTTCCACTCGGCGAAGAAGGGATTTTCCGGCTGCTTATCGGTACAGGCCGAGGCAGCAATTACAATAGCTGATGCCATT
>VGGM01000058.1 GCA_016868515.1 Bacteroidota bacterium
AATATCCATTTTGAAGGCTTCGTCAAAAACATCCTCCTTCAACCCCTTTTCATAAACCTCGCCCACGAGCTCATAGTCAGAAGAAGGCTCAAATTGTACGGTAGTGGGAATAGGCCCTCCCTCGGGCAGATTCATCGCATAAACATGTGATTTCTCTTCAATGATTGCACGAAGAACAACCTCATATTCATTCTTCCCCTTTGATTCCCAGGTAAACTCCCAGGTAACCGGATCGTAGATTTGTGAAATACCCGGAACCATCCAGGCCGTGAGCAAAAGCAATAACACTAACCTCTTCATCTCAATTATCAATTCTTATGGTTGTAACATTTATTAATACCGGTATGTTCAACCCAGGTCTATTTCATTCTCGTAGTTGTCGAAGAAATGGTATTCAAGCATATGATATGACGGAATTGCAAGTACCTTTAGTCTTGCCCGGTACCTGCCTCTCCACCTTACCGCCACCGAGATTAATCCCTGCTTCAGGTAAGCGGCTATAAAAGGGTGTACCTTTAGCACAAGATTGCGGGTCTTTACCTTTTCAACTATCTCCTCAAGCCGCTTCTCAATCTCATCTGTAAAAAGTACTGTCGGACCAACCTCTCCCTTGCCAAAGCAAACCGGACACTTTTCGTCGGTTACAATACTCATCTCCGGTCTTACCCTCTGCCTGGTAATCTGCAGCAACCCATACTTTGAAAGGGGAAGAATATTGTGCTTCGTGCGGTCGCCCGACATCACCTCCTTCATCTTCTCAAAAAGGAGTTGCCTGTTCTCGGCCGATTGCATGTCTATAAAGTCAACGACAATTATACCTCCCATGTCGCGGAGCCTCAGTTGCCTGGCTATTTCCGTTGCGGCCTCCAGGTTAACCTGAAGGGCATTTGTCTCCTGATCGGATGCACTTCTCGACCTGTTGCCGCTGTTAACATCAATTACATGAAGCGCCTCGGTATGCTCAATTATGAGGTACGCACCGTGCTTGATCGATATCGTTCTGCCAAAAAGAGCCTTAATCTGCCTTGTTACACCGAAGTGATCAAATATTGGCAGCGCACCCTGATAAAACTTTACTATCTTCTCCTTCTCGGGTGCAATTTCTTTTATATATTTTTTAATCTCACCGGCAAATACTTCATCATTAATCTGTATGCTGTTGAAAGTAACATTAAGCATATCCCTGATAAAGGTTGTTGCCCTGTTGAGTTCGCCGATCATCAGCTTTGGCGTCTTAATATCTTTTCTGATTGACAGAAAAGCCGATTCCCATCGCCTTACCAGTTCACGTAATTCTGCATCAAGGGCAGCCACCTTTTTCCCCTCGGCAACCGTCCTTACTATCACACCATAATTCTTCGGCTTAATGCTCTGAACAAGTGTCTTCAGCCTGTTACGTTCGTCCTGACTCTCAATTTTTGATGAAACCGATACCTTGTCGGAAAAGGGGATGAGAACAAGGTTCCTGCCGGCAATCGAAATCTCGGATGAGAGCCTTGGCCCCTTGGTCGATATTGGTTCCTTGGTTACCTGAACAATAACTGTCTGGCCTACTGCAAGCACATCCTGAATCTTTCCATCCTTGTCGATATCAGGTTCAAGCTTTATTTTATGCACCGGAGGTATCCTTCCCCTCTTCTGCACAGCCGAAAGATAATACCTCTGAAGTGACCGTAACTGTGCCCCCAGATCAAGATAATGAAGGAACGCATCCCTCTCGAAACCTACATTGATGAAAGCTGCATTCAACCCCGGCATTGTCTTCTTTACCTTTCCCAGGTAAATGTCTCCGACCGAAAACTGAATCGTACGCTTCTCCTTGTTGAGTTCTATTAATTGCTTGTCTTCGAGTAATGCTATTGTCGCTTCATTCTCATTAACATCAATTATCAGATCCTTACTCACAAATGATTATATTTCTTTTGTAAAAATTCAATTCCATAATACAACAAACCTAAAGACCGTATGATCTTTAGGTTTAGTGTTGCAGTTAATAACCACATTTGCGCTTTACTTCTTCTTCTTATGCCTGTTCTTGCGAAGTCTTTTCTTACGCTTGTGAGTGGCCATCTTATGTCTTTTTCTCTTCTTTCCGCTTGGCATGGTTTCTACTTCTTAACTTTATCTTTTACTTTGGTAATGAATGTTTTGGCGGGCTTGAATGCCGGAATGTTGTGCGCCGGAATGATAATGGTTGTATTCTTTGATATGTTCCTGGCGGTTTTCTTCGCCCTTTTCTTTACTATAAAGCTGCCGAAACCCCTCAGGTAAACATTATTACCCGATATCATGGCGTCTTTCACAGTTTCCATAAAGGCTTCAACAGTCTTCTGTACCGCAACCTTCTCAATACCAGTGTTCTTGGCAATCTCATTGACGATGTCTGCTTTAGTCATTTCTTAATAATTTTTAAATTCGACAAATATATCGTTTGAATCTTCTTTTCGACTGTGCAAATATAAAATATTATTTCATCATAACAGTATCGCTATCACTTTTTTATTTTTTTTATGCCTCATTACTAGTCTTAAATACAGGCATATACATCAGGGGCCAAAAAACAGCTGAACTTCCGGCAAATCCCCCTTGCGTAATAACCCATTTATTATGTGCACATTATGTGTCCATCAACCCTGCCTTGCTCAGTTGCTATTTTTTTTGTACCTTTACACTCTTTGTTATCAAACATGTTTATACACTTAATTGTATGTCTGTCAATAAAGTAATTCTTGTCGGCAACGTTGGCAAGGACCCCGAAGTAAGATATCTTGAGAAGGGAGTTGCCGTTGCCAGATTCCCGCTTGCCACCAGTGAAACATATAAGGGAAAGGATGGCGAAAGGGTTACTGCCACCGAATGGCATAATATCGTTCTCTGGAGAGGACTGGCCGAAACCGTCGAAAAATATGTCAGAAAGGGATCCCAACTCTACATTGAGGGAAGAATAAGGAACCGATCTTACGACGACAAGGAGGGGAATAAAAAATATATGACCGAAATCGTAGCCGACCAGATGCAGATGCTGGGTAAACGATCAGACTCCCAGGGCGATGAAAATATTGAAAGAAAGCAGGCAGCATCGGGTCAGACTGGCGAATCACAACAATACGGACGACCCGCACCGGCAAATACGGGAAACAATAAAACTGAAAGTCCGCGGGAACCCCTGGGCAATGCCAGTGATGATCCCTTCAACCAATCAGGAGCTCAGACTGATGACGACCTTCCTTTCTGATTCACTGTTAAAAACAATCTGAATTGGGAACCGACGATCCTCTCTCTGCCATGGGACTGATATCCGCAATTGCGGTAAGTCCCCCCGATATTAAGGCTATTACAGGTCTTGTGATTATCCTCCTGCTGCTGGGACTTTCCGGGCTAATCTCCGCATCGGAAGTTGCATATTTCTCACTCTCGGCATCAGACCTTGAAAAACTTCGGGCATCAAAATCAAAACGTGCTGCCAGCGTGCTGAATCTCCATTCAGGCCCGGAAAAACTGTTAAGCACCATTCTCGTAGCCAACAACTTAATTAATGTTTCAATAATTATTATTGCTGCATTCATCAGCAATTCCATCTTCGACTTTTCCGTGAATCCGGTTGCCGGTTTTATTATTCAGGTCGTGATGCTTACCTTCATCCTTCTCCTCTTCGGCGAAATACTTCCCAAGTTATATGCCACCCGTAACCACCTGGGATTTGCCCTCTTCATGGCTCCATGGCTCGGTGTCGCTCTTCGGATCTTCAGACCAGTCGCTTCTGCCCTTATTCTGTCTACATCATTTACCAGGCGACGAACAGAATCGCGGCAAAAAGGCATTAGTATGACCGATCTGTCCGACGCTTTGAATCTTCAGTCATTAAAAGCAGGCGAAGATGAAAAGATACTTAAAGGTATCGTCAAGTTCGGGAATATATCGGTCAGCGAAATAATGACACCTCGCATCGATGTAATGGCCCTTAACATAAGGTCACCTTTCAGTGAAGTCCTCCCAGCGATTTTCGATTCGGGATTCTCACGGATCCCGGTCTACTCCGAATCGTTTGACAATGTAAGCGGAATACTTTATGTTAAGGATATCCTGCCGCATACCGACAAACTCTCAGGATTCAGATGGCAATCTATCATACGCCCCCCCTACTTCGTGCCTGAAACCAAACGTATCAACGACCTGCTCAAAGAGTTCCAGACCAAAAAAATCCACATGGCAGTGGTAATTGATGAATATGGCGGAACACAGGGCATTGTAACACTCGAGGACATTCTCGAGGAAATAGTGGGCGAAATAACCGATGAAACCGATGAGGATGAGGTCTCTTTCCGCCGGGATGCCGATAATACCTATATCTTTCAGGGTAAAACCCTGCTGAATGACTTCTGCAAAATACTGGAAATAGACGGAACACCATTTAGTTCAGTACGCGGAGACTCGGAAACACTGGCCGGACTTATCCTTGAACTTACAGGCGAAATACCCCTGAAAGACCAGACAGTGACATACGGTAAGTTCATATTCAAAATAGTGGCAGCCGACCGTAGGCGTATTAAGGAGATTAAAGTAACTATGCCTGACGATATTGACAATGGGAAGATATAGTGCCATAATAACCGCATTCATCTTTGCAACGGCCCTTACATCATGCAGGGAACCTGCACAGCCCAGGCCACACGGCTACTTCAGAATCGACCTGCCGGAAAAAAAATACATGCTGTACGAATCACCCTGCCCGTTTACATTCGAATACCCGGTGTACGCAACCATCTCACCCGGCGATGAAAATGATGCCGAACCTTGCTGGATCAATATTGAGTTCCCTCAATACCGGTCGAAGATTCATCTCAGCTACAAAAAGGTAAACAATAACCTCCCAAAGCTGCTCGAGGATACCTATACCCTTACATACAACCATACCATTAAGGCCGATGCTATAAGCGAAACCCCCTTTGTTAACAGCGATGAACAGGTGTTCGGGGTTCTTTACGACCTCAGGGGGAATACCGCAACCTCGCTGCAGTTCTACCTCACTGACAGCATAAACCACTTCCTGCGGGGATCGCTCTATTTTCACTCCTCCCCCAATGTCGATTCCCTCGCCCCGGTTATCAGTTTTTTCAGGGAAGATATCCTGAAACTGATAGAAACAACCAGATGGAAGTCTTCTAAATGACCTACGGAAATGAGCTGCATAACAAAACACTTCCTCAACGAAAATACAATCCTCGGTGTGTGGAAAATCGAAGAGGACCTGGCATCGCTCATGGAAATGGTAACCCTCACCCCCGATGACAGAAAAAAGTTCAGGGAATTCAGAAGCAACTCAAGAAAAACAGAATTCCTCAGCGTAAGGGCGCTGCTGGCCGAACTGATCGGACCCGAAGCCAGAATAACCTACAATAAAAACAATAAACCATTCCTCAAGGATGGCTCACACTTCATCAGTATCTCTCATTCACATAACCTTACAGCCATACTTCTGAGTAAAACCGAAAAGGTGGGAATTGACCTCGAATATATGAGCGCAAATATCACCGCATTCGCTTTCAAGTTCCTTAACAGAAAGGAGAAGGTAATGAGAGACCGCGAGAAGAAAAGATACCATCTCTACGTGCACTGGTGCGCAAAAGAGGCACTTTACAAAATATGCGACAAGGAGGGCATTAGTATCAGAAAGGATATTATTATCGAACCATTCGATCTGCAGGAATCAGGAGAAATAAAGGGTCTCGTAAGAACCGACAGAATTAATGAGGCCTTCGACCTCTGGTACTCGAAATACGAAAACTATGCCCTGGTGTGGACCAAAAAACCATATCTGGCTGAAGATTTAAACAAACAGAAGGAATTCAATCCCACAGCCGGATCAAGATAGCTGCAAAAAAAAAGCGGCGCAGATATCCTCCGCGCCGGCATTATTCTATAACTAACCGAATTCCTACTCAGAAACGCATTTCAGAACATTCTCTATCTGGAATTTGGCAGCCTGTGCAAACTCACCATGCAAAGCCTTCTTGTACGACTCACATGCCTTCTGGGCATTACCAAGAGCTTCATATGATTTGCCAAGATTGAAAAAATACTTGGCCTTGTCAGCAGCCGCAGCAGCCTCATCAAGGTCAACCGATTCCATAAGTGCCTCAACTGCCTCATCCCACTTGTTCATTGACATCCTCGCCAGTCCAAGCTGGTAATAAACTATAGGGTTTGCATCCATGCCAAATTTAATGGCATTCAGAAGGTTTGACTCTGTGGTTGAGTAGTTTTTAGCCTGCATGGTTGTCTGGGCAGAGTTGAAGTAAAAATTGGAAACAACCCTCTTTATATCTTCAATTACCGCCATATCATTTGGCACCGGGTTCGAGTTCATCCCGTCAATAGCCGCTCCAACCATCTCAGCCTCAAGCCCTTGTTCATTAAATACCAGAACCTTTCCAAGATGTGCTTTTATTGCCCTGGGGTTGTATTCAGTTGACTGGTTAAAATTACTTATGGCCTCGGTATAGTTCTTCGATTTGAAAGCAGCGTTGCCAAGGGAAAGATAAATAGCCGAAATAGTGGGACGTGCATTGTTGGCGTACTGAGGCATGTTGTACTTCTCGCCTGCTGCAATACAGTTCTTAAGTTGTGCAAGTGCACCGTTGAGATCATTCTTTGAGACCAGTGCCCTGGCATGGTCGAAATATAGTTTGGGTATCTGTGCCATGGCCTGGTTCCTGAGCCCCAGTGCCTCGTCGCCTCCTACTTCATCGGCATATTTAATGGCCTGCTCGAACGATTTAACTGCCAGTTCGGGGTTGGTTGATGCAAACTGGACTCCCTGGTTGAATGCATCGGCAACCTCTTTCATTGTAACCTGGGCCGATGTAACTGAGGTAATCAGCAGTAAAGCTGCAACAGTTGCTGTTTTAGTCATACTTGTCAGTGGTATACGCATATTTCTCTGGTTTTGGTTTTTTACACGATCTGCAAATATATAAAAATTGCTCTAACGCGAAACTCCTCTTATATTTTGTGCATTGAATAGCGGAATTCAAAAACCGTACCAATCAGCGCATCAGTTCGGGAAGGGGTTCTCCGCTCGATGCATTTGGCAGTGGCACCCTCATTATCGATGAGAGTGTGGCTGCTATGTCTGTCATGTTCACCCGCCGGTTCACGGTAGCCCTGTTAATACTCCATCCGTACCAGATAAGCGGAACATGCGAGTCGTAATCATACGGCGAGTTATGATTGGTGATGTTTTCACTTATGTCGACCCAGCCGGGCTGCAGGATTATTATCACATCGCCCGACCTTAGAGGCGAGTAGTTGCTGCTTATCTTTCTCAGATGACCATTGGAAAAGTTATCGGTTTCAAATGCGAAGTAAGGATAGGCGGCAGCCACGCCGGAAAACTGTATGATAAACCTGGCCACCCTGCTCTGAATCTCTTCAAGTGGTATTCTTGCATCCTCAATCAGGTTCCTGTTAAGAAAAATCTGTCTTTCATAATAACCCCTTACCCAGTCGCCTTGCCCGTATATGGCATTCAGGTAGCTCCTCAGCAGCATCAGTGCCTGGTTCTGCCTGAAATACCCCGACGGTATACGGTTTGACTCAAGTACCGACGGCACCTCACATACTCCATGGGCTGCGGTGAAATAAACAACTATATTGCGCTTTCCAA